>CAZYXR010000046.1:0-12884 GCA_964650845.1 uncultured Chitinophagaceae bacterium | reverse complement strand
ATCATACCTTGGTCGCCTGCGCCTTGGTCTTCGGGCTTTTTGCGCTCCACACCTTGGTTAATATCTGGCGACTGTTCGTGAATTGCCGAAAGCACCCCGCATGAATTTGCTTCAAACATATATTCGGCTTTTGTGTAGCCTATTTTACGAATCACCTCGCGGGCAATTTCCTGAACATCTAAATATGCCTGCGACTTTACCTCGCCCGCCAACACTACTTGCCCGGTGGTAACTAAAGTTTCGCATGCCACTTTCGAATCTGCATCAAAAGCAAGAAAATGGTCAATTAAAGCGTCTGATATTTGGTCTGCTACTTTATCGGGATGACCTTCCGAAACGGACTCTGAAGTAAAAAGATAAGCCATGTTTATTTATTTTTTGCGGGGCGAAGAAAAGGAAATTATGCAAGCCTGCAAGAACACTTTTTATAGTTATTCTTGCAACAAAATTTTCATCATGCAAACAACAGATATTAGTGATAAATACGGAGAGCAAGTTCGCGTAGCCGATAGTATTTTTAACAACTACGGAGGCAGCACTCGCTTTTCAGGAATTGTGCACACGCTAAAAGTGTTTGAAGATAACTCGTTAGTAAGAAAAACTTTGGAGCAAAATGGCGAGGGAAAAGTATTGGTAGTAGATGGGGGCGGCTCGTTGCGTTGCGCTTTGCTGGGCGATATGCTGGGCGAGCTTGCAGTAAAAAACAAATGGAATGGTATAATTGTTTTTGGCTGCATTCGCGATAGCAACGCTATAAAACAACTTTCGCTTGGCGTAAAAGCATTAAACACGCATCCACTAAAAAGTGTAAAGCGCAACGAAGGGCAAGAAAACATCACCGTGCATTTTGCGGGAGTAAGTTTTGTGCCGGGCGAATTTTTGGTGGCCGATGAAGATGGCATGCTGGTAAGCAAAGAAAAGTTAGCAGACTGATATCAACGCCTCACAGCATAAGTATTACATCAGTCAGTAATTTCAGCCAATCTTTCTTCTAAGGTTTTTTTTGCAAAACCTGCTTTGGGTGCAACGTGAAACATGGCGTATTCGCTAAGTGCCGTAATTGTAAATGAAGGGTTCACACCAAGATTTGCTTGCACAATTGAGCCATCAAGAATCATCATATTGGGGTAACCGTGTACGCAAAAAAACTCATCTACAACACCTGACAACCGAGTTTCGCCCATTGGGCAACCACCAAGAATATGCGCAGTGGTGCTCATGCCAAACATCACTTCGCTAAATCCGTTCATAGGCACGGCTTTTGCTTTTTCTGCGTAGCGATAAAGTGCCTCCTGCCCTATTGGAATGTAACTGGGCACTTTAAACTTCTCTTTGTTATCGAACTTTAACGAGCTACCAAAAAATCCCTGTTTCAATTGCAACTTCATGGCATTGGGCAACGACTGCATAATGAGCAAAATGATGGATTTCTGTGCCACTTGGGTTTCAAAAAAATACTTGAACACATTGCGCGGTTGGCTAATCATATTACCTAACATTTTGGCAGTGCGCACAAAACTATTGCCTTCGCCCGCAGCAAAAACCCCTAATCGCATCATAGCTCCGCTACCATCGGGATATTTACACAATTCAATATGCGTATTATCATCTGGATTAAACACGCGGCTGATGGCAATACCATGATTGAGCTTTTCGGGTGCGCCTCCAACACCTGCAATCATTTCGCTGTTTGTCAAAATGTTTTCACCCAGTTTATCTGAGAGATTCGGCAAAGTTTTATGCATATACTTTTGCTCCATCAACAACTGTAAAGTACCCAACACGCCACCGCTTACCACCAAGCCTTTAGAGCGAAACACGCGCTTATTCTTGCGCCAAAAACTTGTTTGACTTTCTGTATAAACAATGTATTCTTCGTTTACAAACTCAATCTTTGTTACTTTAGTTTCGGGTTCAATTTTTGCACCATAAACTTGCGCAAAATGCAGGTAGTTTTTATCTAATGTATTCTTGGCATTTTCTCTGCAACCCACCATGCAGCCCGCACACTCTGTGCACCCTTTGCGCAAAGGTCCTAAGCCTTTAAAATACGGGTCTTTCTCTTTGACGGTATCGCCAAAATATACACCCACAAAATCCACCGCTTTGTAAGAATCGCTTCTACCCATATCATCGGCTACTTGTTTCAAATAATTATCTTCTACAAATTCTCGATTGTATTTTGAAGAACCAAGCATAAACCTTGCACGTTCGTAAAAAGGTGTAAGTTCTGTCTTCCAATCTTTGAATCGACTCCATGTCGGATTGGTCCAAAATGCCTCTTTCGGCACCATGTGCGTGTTGGCATAAACCAAACTACCGCCACCCACTCCGGCTCCACTCAGCACTAACACTTCTTTAAAAAAATTCATTTTCATAATGCCAAACCACTTTAATGCCGGCACCCACAAAAACTTACGCAAATTCCAGTTGCTTGTAGGAAAATCCTCAGCCCTCCACCATTTTCCCTTTTCTATTACCAAAACTGAATAGCCTTTTTCGGCAAGGCGCATGGCGCTTACACTGCCACCAAAACCCGAGCCTATAACGATGTAGTCAAATTTGTCTTGCATGAAAAATACATTATTGAAACATAGATAATACTTTTAGTGCTGTTTAGTTCTTTCGGAGCGTTTCGAGCGTTTACTTGGCACTTACTGAAAACAATTTATATTCGCCCCACTTAAAAAATTAAATAATGACTTTAGCCGAATTAGTAGCTATTACAGGAATGCCCGGACTTTATAAAGTTACAGGTAAAAGAAACGATGGCTTGATTGTAACCTCTTTAACTGATAACAAAACAACTTTTGTATCGGGTAGAACCCACATGTTTTCTACTTTAGACAACATTACCATGTTTACTACGGGCGATGGAGTTACACTAAAAGAAGTGCTGGCATCTATAAAAAAATTAGAAGCCGAAAACCCTACCTCATCTGTAAAAGATGATGCTTCGCTAAAAGCTTTTGTAGCAAAAGCAATACCAGATTACGATCGCGAAAAAGTGTATGTAAGCGACATGAAAAAATTGGTGAAGTGGTACGATATATTAAACAGCAAAAACCTTATTGAAGAATTGACGGCAGACGAAGAAGTGGCGAAAAAAGAAGAAGCTGCTACCGAAGAAGCACCTGCAAAAAAAGAAACTAAAAAAGAAGCTAAAGCAGATGCCGCCAAACCTAAAAAAGAAGCAAAACCAAAAACAGAAAGCAAGGTAAAAGCGGCTCCAAAAGCAGCTCCGGTGAAAAAGATAACCACACCACGCAAAGCATCTTAAAGTTCTACTTCGTTGTGTTGAAATGCTATTCCATATTGTTTTAGCACATCCAATATCGGAACATAAATATCTTTACTAATCGGGCGCAACACGCCCGATTTTTTTATGCTGCCATCTAAAATCAACTTAGCGGCAATAGCAATGGGCAAGCCTACCGTTTCGGCCATTGCGGTGTGTTGCAGTGTTCCGTTTCTGTCCAACAAAGCAGTTTGTTTGTATCGTTTTCCTCTCAATTCAAACTCTACTTCATGCAGCATAACTACGCGGTCGGTGTCGGTAGTTTCAAACTTCCATTTTTCTTCTAATCGCTTTTGCAGCACTTGTGCGGGTGTTGCTGTTTGCAAGCCAATTTCATCATCTTGGTAAAGACCCAACCACAAAAACTTCTGAAACTTATCGCTGTTTTTTACAGCATCAATCATAAGTTGGCTTGAGTTCGCTTCTACCAATCTATCGGTAAAATCTCTGTAAGTTTCGTTTGGCTTCAAAAACACTTTTACTTCATCATCGCAATAACCCAATGCTACCAAAAATTGCCATGCTTCGCAAAACCCTTGAACTCGCAAAGTGCCACGATAAAAAGTTGCTACTTCATCTAAGTCGTACACGCCAATGTAACTAAGCGAATCTCTATTGGGGTAGGTTTCAAACACTTCGCCCGATTGCACGCTTATTGCTTGTGCATGTGCAAACAATTCTTTGTATTGCAGGTTTCGATGCTTACCATTTTCTAACCATTGTATTGGCTTTTCGCCTTGCCCGGCAAGTACCACGTTTCGTGGATTCCATGTAAACTTGTAATGCCACGGGTTATTGTCGCTCTGCTTTGCAACCAAACCACCACAGTGCGATTTAAAACTTTTTATTACTGCTCCCCTACTCCTTATTTCATCTATCATTTGGCATGCACTCATGTGGTCAATACCCGGGTCTAAGCCCATTTCATTTAAAAAAGTTAAACCCATTTGTGTCGCCTGCGCATCAAAAGCAAGCATTTTTTCGCCTACATAAGATGGTGTAAGCAAGTGCTTTTTTGCCTCCAAGCAATGAACGGCAATCATTGGATGCAAAGCGGGGGGCAACATAGAAACAACCAAATCGCAAGCTGCTATCAATTCCTTAACCACACTTTGACTATTGGTATCTATCGCTTTTGCTTCGCCATAAACATTACTGCCAACTGCCTTTTGTGCAACGTTCAATGTGGCATCCGCAACAATCACTTTCCATCCACTTGCTGCGGCATTATTAAGTAGCCATTGAATCAATACTCCACTCGATTTACCTGCTCCTAAAACAAGAATTTGCTTCATTATACGAAGGTATTATTTGATGTGATATTTTGAATCAAGCCCTTCAACAAACTACCCTCTACAATGGAAACTCCAACTTTTTTCACCTCAAACGTATTGCGTTTGCTATATTATTATACATTCGTTTAATCGAATATGACACTACTGCTTTTTCTCCTTATATTCTGCACTTCTTTTGTTACTGCACAATCCAGCATAGATACAGACTACAAAACTTGGAAACCAACCCAATGCAAAGACAACATTACATCGTATTTAGGAACGGTAAAAGTTAAAAACGCCACACCTACAAAAGTGAAAATGACAATTGATGTAACCCCGCAAGACTTTATTGAAGCGGTTACAAATTTTGACAAATATCATGTTTGGATTCTGTACTGCACTAAAAGCAGCATAGTTAAAACAATCAACGAAAATGAATGCTACGCATACTATTACATTTCTACGCCAATGGCTTCTGATAGAGATGTGTATGTACACAGCGATGATTTATGCAAAGGAATGGATGCAGTTTTTCATTTGGCGGCAATTGTTTCAATAAATGGCGACCCCGATGGCAATGTAATGAATACAAATGTAAACGGCACTAAAAATATGCTTGATACCTGTGTAAAAAACAACATACAAAAATTAGTGCATTTCAGTTCTATTCACGCTTTCGACACCCATCCAATAAACGAATCATTAGACGAAACGCGACCTTTTGCCGGAGCAAATGCTTTCCCGTACGAACGCTCTAAAGCAGCAGCACAAAAAATGGTACATGAGTATGTTGTAAACCACAACTTAAATGTTTCAATTATCAACCCAACAGGCGTATTGGGTTTTCCAGATTATTTACCTTCAATAAAAGGAAAGTTACTTATTGATTTCTATAACGGTAAAATTCCACTTCTTGCGCCCGGTGGGTTTGATTGGGTAGATGTGAGAGATGTAACTAAAACAGTAATTGCGGCACTACACAACGGCAAAGCGGGAGAAAGTTATTTGACAAGCGGCAATTACTATACTGTAAAAGAATTTTCTGCCATTATAGGCAAAGTTATAGGCAAAAAAACACCAACCTTGGTTGCGCCATTGTGGTTGTTACAACTCTCCCTTCCTTTTATCAGCTTGTACGGAAAAATTACAAAAACCGAACCGTTGTACACAAACGAAAGTCTAAAAGCATTGGTGGAAGGAAACAAAAACATCATAAACAAAAAAGCACAAGAACAATTAGGGCACACCGTGCGCCCAATTGAAGAAACATTAGCAGATTCTTATGCTTGGTTAAAAGAAAACAAATTCATTAATTAATATATCAGTAAAACCATGACCGAACAAAACTTCAATTTATTTATTGGAATCTGGATTGCCATTGCCATTGTTACTTTCATTTTTTTGCTAAAAGTTACTGCCCCCTACGGGCGACACACCAAAACAAATTGGGGCTTGCTTATTGACAACAAATTGGGTTGGTTTATTATGGAGTTTTTTGTCCTACTTGTTCTTTTTGGATTTCTATATTTTGGCAAAAATTCGGTTTCGTTAGTAAGTGGTGTTATTGTGTCATTATTTACAATACATTATCTAAACAGAAGTATTGTTTTTCCGCTTCGCATAAAAACAAACGGCAAAAAAATGCCTGTTGTGATTGTACTTTCCGCATTAGGCTTTAACTTGATAAATGGTTTTTTGTTAGGGTATTACATCGCAAACTTTGCTACCTATACAACAGCTTGGTTTAGCAGTCCACAATTTATTATTGGAACAATTTTGTTTTTTGCAGGCATGTTTATCAATATTCAATCCGATAACATTCTTATCAATCTTCGCAAACCGAACGAAACAGGCTATAAAATTCCACAACAAGGATTGTTTCGTTATGTAAGTTGCCCAAACTTGTTTGGAGAAATGTTAGAGTGGTTTGGTTTTGCAGTTTTAATGTGGAGCTTACCGGGCTTAGCATTTTTCGTGTGGACGGTTGCCAATTTATTACCGCGAGCATTATCGCATCACAAATGGTACTTAGACAAATTTTCGGATTACCCAAAAGATAGAAAAGCTGTTCTACCGTTCATTCTTTAGGAAAATAAAACAACACACGGTTTGCTATTTCTATGGTTTAAGCAAGCATTGGTTGCTCATATAACCAAAGCAACTTGCAGCGACATATTGTATAAATTTCAACCTCGCACTTCGGTAGTGGTAAATAAAAAGCAAAACTTATCAATAGTTATAATTTTTCTTTCGCTTGAATTTCTATTTTCGCGCCCTTATTAAAACATTACACAAATCAATAGATAAGGCATGAGAGACAAATACGAATTAGAGTTAGGTCAATGGATTGACAACGAACGTGCAGCACTTGAACTGTTAGAAACAGCCAGCAAATTGCAACTAAACAAAAGTGTAGAGTTGGTACTTTTTCGCAGAAAACTATACGACAAAAGACTAAGCGAAATTATAAACGACCACGTATATGTTGCAAAGTTTTCGGGTATTGACCTAACACTTGATGTTACATTGAACCTAACCCGCGCTTTGAATAAATTAGACCTTGCACCCTCTAAAATAGACCTGGGCAGATTGAGCAAAGAATGGCTGGAAGAAGGCAAAAACTTTCCCGATTATGATGCATTTGTTGCTGAAAAACTGAAAGACTTTATTGGTGTACAAAAAAGAGTTTTAAAGCCGCGCGATATTGTGTTGTATGGCTTTGGACGCATAGGTCGCTTGGCTGCAAGAGTGTTGATTGAACATGCCGGCAGCGGGCAGCAGCTACGTTTAAAAGGTATTGTTACCCGCGAGCGCAGCACCGATGATTTAGAAAAACGCGCATCTCTTTTGCGCAAAGATTCTATACATGGTAAGTTTGCCGGAGCAGTAGATGCCGATATGGAAAGCGGCAGCATTGTTATTAACGGGCACAAAGTGAAAATGATTTCGGCACAATCGCCAAGTGCTATTGATTACACAGAGTATGGCATCAATGATGCTATTATTATTGATAATACCGGAGTGTGGCGCGATGAGGCAGGCTTGGGCGAACATTTAAAAGCAAAAGGAAGCGATTCGGTTATTCTTACAGCACCGGGCAAAGGCGACATACCAAACATTGTATATGGCGTAAACCACAAAGATTACAATGCTGGTAAGCAGAAAATATTTAGTGCCGCAAGTTGCACTACCAACGCCATTGTTCCTGCCATACAAGTAATTCAAGGAGCTTTGGGTATAGAACAAGGGCACATTGAAACCGTTCACGCATACACCAACGACCAAAACCTATTGGATAACTATCATAAAAAATCGCGCAGAGGAAGAGGCGCGCCCATCAACATGGTTATCACCGAAACCGGTGCGGGCAAGGCTGTTACCAAAATATTCCCCGATATGAAAGGCAAACTGACCTCAAATGCAGTGCGTGTGCCTGTGGCGAATGTTTCGCTGGCAATACTAAGTTTACAAGTAAAACAAAAAACCACTGTTGAGGAAGTAAATAACTTGCTAAGAAACGCTTCGTTATATGGCGATTTGGTAGAACAAATTGACTACTCGGTGAGCGAAGAGTTGGTATCGAGCGATGTAATAGGCAACAGCCACGCTTGCGAAATTGACAGCAATGCAACCATCGTATCTGAAGATGGAAAACGTGTTGTTATCTACGCATGGTACGATAACGAATACGGCTACACCTGCCAAGTGGTGCGCCTTGCAAAACACATAGCAGGAGTAAGAAGACTAATTTATTACTAACCAGTTATTGATGAAGTGATTTAACGGATGTAAAATACTTTGTGCATCATCTTAAATCACTTCATCATAAATCATAAATATCTAATAATGGCAAGCAAACTCAAATCGCTTTCATCAACAGAACAATACTCGTTTTCGAATGCAAAAGAGTATTTGGTGGGCATTGTAGTTAGCGAGTACCACAGCGACATCAATAATAAATTGCGCGATGCCGCCATCAAGCGATTAAAAAATAGCGGAGTGCCTGCCAAGCAAATTGTTACCGTGTATGCGCCTGGCGCCTACGAAATTCCATTGGCCGCTCGTTGGTTATTCGACTCTGACGATTTTGATGCCATTATTTGTTTGGGCTGCGTTATTAAAGGCGACACCGAACACGATTTTTACATAAACGATGCAGTTGCAAAACAGCTTTTAAAAATGGGCGTAGATGATGATGCGCCTTATGTTTTAGGAGTGCTAACGGTAAATAACTTACAGCAGGCATTAGACCGCTCGGGTGGCAAATTGGGCAACAAAGGCGATGAGTGTGCGCTTGCCGCGTTAAAAATGTTAGACCTCAGAGACCATCTGGCATCATAAAATGCTACATCTTTTAGTGCATTTTTATTAGCATTGCGTGTCACACAAAACGGACCATAATGAACAATAAAACCGCCCTGCTAATTGGTGCATCGGGTTTAGTGGGCAACCTTTGTCTCGAAGACTTGGTAGCCTCTAACCTATACAATGAAATAATTGTTGTTTCTCGAAGAAAACTATTTCCTGCACACTTAGGAGTTACCAATATCATTTCCGACTTCAGCAATTTAGATGAAATTGCATTTCAGATAAAAGCCGACCATGTGTATTGTACATTGGGAACTACTATTGCCAAAGCCGGTTCGCAAACGGCTTTTAAAAAAGTGGATTATGAATATCCGCTTAAAGTAGCAACACTTTCAAAACAAAATGGAGCACAGAAGTTCATTCTTGTTTCGGCAATTGGCGCCAATGCCAACTCATCGGTGTTTTACAGCAAGGTGAAAGGCAAGTTAGAAGAGGCAATTGAAAAGTTAGATTTTGAAAGTTGTGTTATTCTACAACCATCATTTTTACTTGGCAAAAGAAGCGAAGTGCGGATAGGCGAATTGATTGGCAAAAAAATCGCCTCGGCATTTGCATTTGCATTCGTGGGCGGCTTAGAACAATACAAAGGAATAGAAGCCTCGGATGTGGCTAAGGCAATGATTGTTTTTGCCAACAAACGCGATGAAAAATTGATAAAAGCCAAGTATGGCGATATGATAAAAGCCGCCAACGAATTTGGCAAATGGCATTCAGCATAAAAAACTATCGTTAAATATTCTGTGCAAATTGTTCTTGCAATTCGTGCAAAAAATGGAAATTGTCGTTAAGTTAGTTTCCTTCGCGTGTGGAATGAACTATATGAGATTACCCGCAAAGCAACTGATTGCTGGCCTGCTTACAATACTTGTATACAGCGCAAATGCCCAAAAAGTAATACCCAAAAAAGTGGAGATTGATGAAGCTGCCGAATTTGAAAAGGTAGATTCATTTAGAATGTTGCACATTGTAATTGGCGGCAACATTTATAAAACTGAAACCCAAATTAAACAAGCCTACAACAAAGAAGAAAAGAAATACGATTTCAACCACGAACTGAGGTATATTCAGCCTGTTATGAATCTGGGCGATATTACGATAGCCAACCTAAAAACATCGTTTAGTGGAGATAACACCTCGCCATATTCTGCACCCGATGAGTTTGCACTTGCATTAAAATATAGCGGTATCAATGCGCTGATGATGGCAAACAACAACTTCGCAAATATTGACAAAGCAGGTTTAGAGCGCACCCAAGAAGTATTAAAACAGGTTGATATTATTCACACAGGTGTTTTTGGCAACAACATTCAGCGCAATGGCAACTGCCCCATGATTCTTTTCAGAAAAGGGTTTCGCATTGCCGTGTTGAATTACGCCATTCTCGCATCGCGCAGTAACGTTTCAAACGATTTTATTATCAACGCGGTCGATAAGAACCTGATAGAATTAGACATGCGAGCTGCCAGAATGCAGAGTGCCGATTTTGTGATTGTGTATTTCGACTGGGGCAACAACATGCAAGATATTCCATCGTATGCGCAACAACAGTTAGCTCGTTTTGCATTTGAAAAAGGTGCCGGTTTGGTAGTGGGCACACATCCCAACACCGTTCAAAACATGGAGTTTTTAGATTATTACTACAATGGGCAACCGCAAACAGGCTTGGTAGTTTACTCGCTTGGCAACATGATTGCCAGCAGCGAAGATTTAAAAAACCGAAACGGCATTTTGCTGGACATTGAAATACTGAAAAACAATTTTACAGGGCAAGTAAAATTTGGCGATTTCGGCTTTATACCTACATGGAATTATTACGATACTATTTCAAAACCGGGGCAAACAAAAGTGATGGCTTTGCCTTCAGCCAATGTTGTAGATGGAGATGTGTTTAAAGGTATTCCATACATTGAACAGCGCAGAGCCGCAAATTCGGCATTTGAACTTCGCAAAATACTGGGCACGCACAGCGATGAAATTCAATACAATCTTACAGATAGGGTGGTAAATAATGTGGACGAAACCGTTCATCTCATCAATGCTTCATTGAATAATAAGTTGAGTATTTTCAGGCCAAACTTTATGCAATCGAGTGCCGAACCGGTGGCCGCAAAAAGAGCTTTCAACAAAGAGGAAACAGACACTTTTTACCGCGTTCAGTTTTATGCAATGAAAAAACTGATTCCATTAGACACTAATTATTACGAACACTTGAAAGGCTTTATCACCGTAGAAGACGAGGGCTATTACAAATACTTCTCGAAAGGAAGTTTTAATTTTGATACCGTGTACAACCTTTGGCTAAGGGTGTTTAAACCGCGCTACAAACAAAGTTTTATTGTAGGTTTTGTAGGCAACAAAAGGGTGAAAGAATTCACCATAGATGGCGAAAAACATTAGCAGCACTTTTGTTCTTTCTTATTTCTTCTTCATTCATTAAAGTGCTGGAGTTTTACGAATCGCGATAATCTTTACCGGTAAGGTTGATAAACAATCCTTCTAATCCTGCTTGAGCATTTTCTTCGAGCAGTAATTTTAAATCATTCATCACTACAATTTCCCCTTGGTCAATCAATGCAACTTTGGTACAAAGTTTTTCGGCTTCGTGTAGCAAATGCGAGGTATAAACAAGTGTTGTTCCGGCTTCATTTAGCTTATGCAGGTATTCAATAATTGCATGGCGCGACTGTACATCAACACCGGTTGTGGGCTCATCTAAAAACAAAATCTTGGGTTGATGAATTACTCCAATGGCAATGTTTAAACGATTCTTCATTCCACCCGAAAACTTTGCAACGGCTTTATCGCGCACATTTTGCAGCCCAAGCACATCGAGCAGCTCATTGGTTCTTTGCTTTATCTCTTTTGCATTCAAGCCTGCCCATGCGCCAAAAAATTCAAGATTTTCTACCGGGCTTAACTCTTGATAAAATGAGTGAAACTGCGGCACAAATCCAAATTGTCTTTTTATCTCTTTGTTATCATGCTTGTAATCTCTGCCAAACAGTTTAATACTACCCGATGTAGGTTGCAACACGCCAGTCATCAAGTTCATCAATGTGGTTTTGCCTGCACCATTGGGACCTAACAAGCCAAATCTTTCTCCTTCTAATATGGTTAAGTTGAAATTGTTGAATACCACCCCTAAGCTATCGCCATAACTGAAGTTTAATTTAGAAATATCTATTGCCTTGTTGCTCATTACTTCCACTTGATGTTGTACAGCGATTTAAACGCATCTTTTTCTTTGGCAGCAATATCCATAACCATATCACTCATTACATTAAACTCTTGTTGGCTGCTCAACCTGCCTTTGTAAATGCCCGATGCCTGCACAGCAGCGGTACGCCACAAATCGCCAATAGTTGTAAACTGTTTAGAAACATCCAACAACTTTTCGTTTGGAATAAAATTGTAAGCCTGCTGTAAAAATGCGGCATACACAAATCTAAAGCCTCCGCCACCGGTGCCAATTTCTTCTTGCATACGCACCAACTGCGCTAAAAACAAACCTCCTTTGCGTTCGCCCACTTCTTCGCGCCATTTTTTTATTCGGCTTGCTGTAAAGCGAATACCTGCTACACCCAACACAGGCACAGGCGTTTCTGTCATAAACCACGAAGCGTGTTTAATACCTTTTACAATTGCTTTCCTAATTTGCTCATCGGTGATATTTACTGCCGACTTGGGATAGTAAATTTGCCCTTTGGGAGCCAATGCACCTTGTGCAAAACGCACCCTTTCTAAATCGGGAGCGCTAATAGTGGTAACGGTTTCCATTACCGGGTCGCTCACCTTGTAGATGTTATCTTCTTTGCCATACACAACAAGATTATGCGCATTGAAATGAAAGCGAAACTCTTTGGGAAAATAAGTGAGATAATAAACACCAACCTGGCAACCTGCAGGCTGCCCAGCATTCAAACAATTATCTAAATACTGTT
>CAZYXR010000045.1:0-26567 GCA_964650845.1 uncultured Chitinophagaceae bacterium | reverse complement strand
AAGCCCAACAGCTTGATTCCGCCTTTTGCGACACTACTTTGATTCTAACACCCGACAATGGCGTGGAACAAGCCCCCCAAGATTGGCTGAATGCCATTTTTAATGCTTATGAAACCATTGTAAAGCGCGGCAAATTCAATCCCAAAGAAATTGATGTACTAAGCATTACCTCGCAGTGGAGTGGCACTGTGGCAATAGACAAATATGGTACACCGCTAATGAACAGCATTATTTGGATGGATGCTCGCGGAGCAGAATACGCGCATCAACTAACCGATGGCCTAATCAAAGTGGATGGCTATGATATTTTTAAAATTTTGAAATGGATAAAAATTACCGGTGGCGGACCAACAAAATCGGGCAAAGATTCCATCGCACACATTCTTTACATAAAGCATAAACGACCAGATGTTTACAACAATGCGTTGTATTTTTTAGAACCAAAAGACTACTTGAATTACTACTTTACGGGCAGGGTTTGCGCATCGTTTGACTCTATAACGCTGCACTGGATAACCGACAATCGAAACATCAATAATATTAAGTATCACGATGGCTTGATAAAACTAACAGGAGTAGATAAAGCCAAGCTCCCCGAGCTTGTTTCGGCAAACAGTGTTATTGGCACTGTAAAAAACGACTTAGCTCAAAAACTTGGTTTACACGAAAAAGTAAAAGTGGTAAGCGGCTCGCCCGATACGCATTCTGCAGCAGTAGGGTCCGGTGCAGTAAAAGATTTTGAAGCGCACATGTACGTTGGCACTTCGGGTTGGATGCTAACACATGTTCCTTTTAAAAAAACAGATTTGTTGCACAATATGGCCTCTATTCCAAGTGCGCTGCCCGGCAGGTATTTGCTGGTAAATGAACAGGAAACAGCTGGTGCTTGCTTGAATTTTGTGAAAAATAATTTACTGTTTCCAAGCGATGCAATCGGTAGTCATAGCGCACCAAAAGATTTTTACAAACTGGCCGATGAAGTTGCAAGAACATCGCCCGCGGGTAGCAATGGCTTGATGTTTACGCCTTGGTTAAATGGCGAGCGCAGCCCTGTGGACGATCATCACGCACGCGCCTCTTTCATTAACCTATCGCTAAAAAATACTCGCGCAGATATGATTCGCGCAGTGTTTGAAGGCGTGGCAAACAATAATCGCTGGTTAATGATGTATGCCGAAAAAATGATTGGCAAACCTTTTGAAGCATTGCGATTTATTGGCGGTGGTGCAAATTCAGAACTATGGTGTCAAATAATGGCGGATACGCTGAACAGAGAAATTTTACAAGTAGAAGATCCTATTTCGGCAAACTCGAAAGGCGCGGCATTGCTGGCTTTAACAGCAACCGGCAAAATGAATATTGATGATATTGGCAATTTTGTTCCTGTAAAAAAAGCATTTGCACCCAACCCAACACATCGCGCTGTTTATGATGAACGATTCGACATTTATCAATCTATTTATAAAAAACAAAAAGGACTTTTTGCGAGGTTAAATAAGTAAATGAAACTGGCTTTCTTTTTCCTTCAAAAGAAAACTTAACACCATGAAAAAACAAGTTATAGGCATTACCGATTGCGGCAAGTATCAAAACTATCACCAATGGATTGCTTCGGCTTCATCCGAAATTGAGCTTGTAAAACTTAGTTATCGCGAAAACAATTTTGATGACATTAAAAAATGCACTGGTATTATTTTAACCGGTGGCGAAGATGTACATCCGCGCTTTTACAATCAACCAGAATACTTGCCGTTTTGCCTTCCTTCTGATATGGATGAATTGCGCGATGAATTTGAACTAAAAGTGTTGGCATATTCTCAACAAAACAACTTGCCTTTGTTGGGTATTTGTAGAGGTTTACAAATTGGCAATGTCTTTTTTGGCGGCACACTTATTCCAGATTTGCCTTCGTTTGGCAAATACAATCACTCTAAGTTTCACGAAGGAAAAGATCGCTATCACAATGTATCGGTTGATCCTTATTCTTTGTTGCATAGCATTACCCAAAAATCAAAAGGCGTTATTAACAGCGCGCACCATCAAAGCGCAGGAATGATTGGCAAGGGCTTGGTAGTTAGTAGTTTTTCAAACGATGGTGTAGTAGAAAGTATTGAACGCAAAAACCCTTCGGAAGGAAGTTGGTTGTTGTTTGTTCAATGGCATCCCGAAAGAATGCGCGATAAAAATGTGAATGAATTTTCAGCAAACATTCGCAAAGCCTTTTTGGCGGCTTGTTGAGTTGCTTTTTTAGTTCTCTTTCAACCACGACTCTGCTATTTTAAGCACTGCATCGCTCTGCCATATTTCGTTGATGTTTTCAATTTGCATGATTTCATTTAGCAGTTCGTTTTGCTTGTTGCCGCGCGTTTGCGCTTCGCTATAAGGTGTTTGGTTAAAGGTAACCATGCTGTATAAGGTTTGAAATTTACTTGGAAAAGCTTCTGCTATTCTCTTTTCAATTTTCAAGCGCAGTTGAAAATCATCGCGCCCGCTCAGGTCGCGCATTTCAATGAAATTATACAAAGCCAAATCGGCAATTGCATCTGCATTGGGTTTGCGAGAATACTGAAAAGCATCTAAGGTTTTATCCCAATCATTTTGGTGGGCATCGAGTAACTCATCTAACACGCGCACATCTTCAAATCCGCAATTCATTCCTTGCCCGTAAAAGGGCACAACCGCATGGGCGGCATCGCCAATCAAACACACGTTGTTTACCTTCCACGGAAAACAACGCACCGTTACCAACGAACCTGTTGGGTGCTCAAAAAAATCTTCGATGAGCGAAGGCATCAAGGCAACCGCATCCGGAAAATGCGTATT
The DNA here is from genome assembly GCA_964650845.1 of uncultured Chitinophagaceae bacterium. Taxonomy (GTDB): domain Bacteria; phylum Bacteroidota; class Bacteroidia; order Chitinophagales; family LD1; genus UBA7692. Next base: position 23,744 of record CAZYXR010000045.1, on the reverse strand, counting down.
GAAGTATGCGGCTACTTCTTTTTCAGAAGTAAGTTTATTGAAGCCATTTTCGCCTTCAAATGGAGCAAAGAGGGTACAGGTAAAAGAGCCGTCTAAATTAGGCAGCGCTATCATCATAAAGCTTTCGCGAGGCCAAATGTGCAAGGCGTTATTTGTAATTTGGTGTTTTCCCTCTTTTGCAGGAATGGTTAGCTCTTTGTAGCCGTGCGACTCGTGTTGTTGGTTTAAATTGAAATTGTGCGTGCGTTGCATTTGATACCTAACCTCGCTATACGCGCCTTCGGCAGCTAACAAAAATTCGGCTTGCACAGCGGTTTTATTCTGGGTTTCTGTGTTTTCAAAAACTGCCGTTGTGTTCTTAAAATCTACTTCGCAGCACTGTTCGTTAAAGCGAAAATCAACGCCACTTTTTTCTGCTTCTGTTACCAGTGTTTCATTTAATATGCCTCTACTAACACTGTAAATTGCTTGACCATCTTTTCCATAAGGCTGAAACACCGTATCGCCATTCAAATGATGGATAATTCTGCCCTGCATGGGCAACCCAATAGTCTCTATTTTTTCTTTCAATCCTACTTTTTCTAAAGCCGCCCAACCTCTATTGCTCAATGCCAAATTGATGGAGCGACCTCCTGTGTATCCCACTTTGCGGGTATCGGCTCTGCGTTCAAAAACTGTAACTTTGTTGCCGCGCTTAGCCAAATAACAAGCAAGCAAACTTCCTACTAATCCTGCGCCCGATATGGTGATGTTTTTCATATTCGCTATTGTTGGGCGAACCTATAACGAAAATTGTTTTGATGCTATGATTGTGCTTAGTTTTTGATTTTTATAAAAGCTACAATTGAAAATATTGTTGCTATGTGTAGAATAAAGGAATAGCAACAGAAATGCTGTGTAGTGTTTATTTATCTAAAATTCTACAATCACAGATTTTGATAAATACATTTGTGTATAAAAGTGGTTACCAATTTTCATTTTGTGGGGCTAAAAGCGTGGAAAACAGTATTGTTTTGCCTTGTTGCGGGCGTGTTGCCGTTTGGGGTGTATCTATTGGTATGGCAATCGCTGGATTTGTATCAAGAGCTGCATTACAATTCGCTTTTTTCAAAACTAATTCCACTCACAATTTTGCTAACAATCGGCTTTGTTGCTGTAGGATTCTTTGCTTCGCTAAACTTTGTTTGGGTAAACTTTTCGGGGCACGATTGCACAGTAAAATTCAATAGTGCTTTGCGATTGTTCCTTCCAAAATATTTTACCTTTAGATGGGACGAAGTATTGCATTACGATTTAGAAAATGATATTGGCAAAGTTTCGCTTGTTATTCATTTAACTGGCAATAGAACAATTTCAACCTCACACTCATTACTCTTGAAAGGTGATGATGATTTTAGAGCTTTTGTGAGTGCTATTAATCAAAATACCGGCCTTTAATTTCAATCAATATTATGGATTACTCTTTTAGTGTTTTTGCACAACCCGATGCTTGGATTAGCTTGATAACATTAGCTTTTTTGGAAATTGTGTTGGGTGTTGACAACATCATTTTCATTTCTATTGTTACCAATAAACTGCCTGCCGAAAAACAACGCAAAACCCGAAATTTAGGATTGATACTAGCTTTAGTTTTCCGTATTGGTCTGTTGCTTGCCATTGCTTGGATTGTTGGTTTAACAGCACCAATTTTTAGTGTTTTTGGAAATGCTTTTTCGGGGCGCGATTTGATATTGATAGGAGGCGGTTTCTTTCTAATAGCCAAAGCTACTTCAGAAATTCACGAAAAGGTTACCAACAAAGAAACAGAGAAAAAAGTGAGTGCTGCCGCTACGGTGGGTAGCGTTATTATGCAGGTTATTTTGATTGATATCGTTTTCTCCTTCGATTCTATTCTTACTGCTGTGGGTTTAACGCCACATGTAATAGTGATGATTCTTGCTGTGATAATTGCAATGGTAGTAATGATGTTTTTTGCAGGCAGCATTAGTAAAATAATCAACAAATATCCTACACTGCAAATGTTAGCACTTTCGTTTTTGATAATGATTGGCTTGACTTTGATTTTGGAAGGATTTGAAGTACACGTGAACAAAGCATTTGTTTATGTAGCTGTGTTGTTCTCTCTTTCGGTTGAATTGCTGAACATCCGCTTGCGCAGAAACTTCGACTAATGCAAATTGGTTAATTTTTCGTCCAGCACTTTTCGCTTTTTGGAATAGCCATCATGCAACATCCACATGCTGCCAAGCAGTGCCGGTGTTGCTAAATTCAACATCCATATCAATACTGTGCTTACAACAATTGCAATGGTGTTTTCGCTAATCATTGCAAATACAAATAATGCAATGCCGCTACGCACTGCAATATCCAACAAGGGCAAAGCCGGTGCAATAGATTGCAACAACAGCGAAACACATACAGCAGCAATTGTTGCTGTAGGGTTGTTGCTTACACCCAGCATGTTTGCTATTAAAACCCACTGCAAAGTGTAAATGCCATAGCGCAAAACCGATAGCAACAACACAACAAAAAGTGTTGCAAGCGGAGGGTGTTTTGCGTGGCTGTAATCTTTTAAATATTTACTTACAATAGGCATGCGCGGTAACCACAGCGATACACTATCGAAATGAAAATAAGCTACCAACAAGGCTATGCTAATGCCCACGCAAAACCCGGTAACAAATGACGATGGCAAAAATGCAGGTAAAAACGCCAAGCCAACAGATGCCGTTACAAATGCTTGAGCCATACCGCCCAGCATAGAAAAATAGAAACTGTGTAAATATAATTTTTCGTCTATCGAAAATAACCGCCCTATAAACTCGCCACTGCGCCACGGTGTAGCAACGCCTGCTGCTACGCCCATCAATGTGCTTTGAATGCTTTGCAAAAATGTAACCTGCGATACATTGCGCATCATCACCCACCATTTTAGTGCTTCAACAAACCAATTGAGTGGCATTAACAAAACAACTACCAAAAACCACAACGATTTTTCGGAAATGCTTTTTAATATCAACTCCTTTTGTTCGTGTACGTTGCTTATTGTTTGCAACTGGTCTATTACCACATAACAGCATACAAGAATTACCGCTGTTTTTATCAGGCCTTCCCACCAACTTCCCGCAAACCACGCTCGCAAAAAACTCATGCCTGCAATGTAACGATGGTTTGTGAAATGGCGAATTTCATTTGCTGAATAGATTTTACATGTTGCTCAATCGCACTATCAACTTCTTTATAGCTGCTGCGGTGGTTGCAAAATCAGGTATTTTTTTGCCTCTATACATCAGGCAAACAGCAAACTGTAAATTTTTCTTTTGAAGGTTTTCGTAAAGATTTAACTTCTCTTTTCGCCAGCATTCGCGCATTAAGCGTTTAATGCGGTTGCGGTCGTGCGCATGTTTAAAGTTGCGTTTGGCTACGGCAAACGTTACTTGTGCCGGAAAAGGTGAACTTAGCGAGCATGGGAAATACAAAAGGGCAAAACCATCTGCATTAACAGTTTTGCCCTCCAAAAATATCTTATCAATAACAGCTACGTTCGTAAGCCGCTCGTTTTTTGAAAAGGTACTTTTACCTTTTAAACGCGCAGCATCAAACGCAGTGCTTGAATTATTTAAGGCGTTTTTCGTCAGAAACAGTAAGTTTTTTTCTGCCTCTTGCTCTTCTGCGGGCAAGTAATGCTCTACCATTTTTAGAACTCATTTTATCGCGAAATCCATGTTTGTTCACACGTTTTCTTCTACTTGGCTGAAATGTCTGTTTCATTGCTTTATAAATTTTCTTTTTTTGTTGAAACAAGAAATGCTTGTCGGCTTTCTCTTGTTTTTCTCTCCCTCTTTTTTAAAAAAGGACGGCAAAGATATAATTTATCCACACTTTTCAACATCATTTTCTTCTTCTAATAAAATACCAATGCAAATTACAATGTTTGTGTTCTTCAATCAACAATATGGCAAAACAACAAACAGCGTCAAAACCAACTAAAACACCCATAGTTTTCAAGGCATTGGAGCCTTTTTTGCCAAATGCTATTGCGAAGAAAATTTTTATTGGTCTGGCATTGGTTATTGGTTTTACAATGTGGTTTGTAAGTAAAGATTACGGTATCACAGGCGATGAAAACTTCCACCGTGAATACGGCCATCATGTTAAAAACTTTTACCTCACGCTCGGAAAAGACACTACCGCTATTACTCAGTATGGCGCCATAGACTCATTGATGCGCTTATACGGTGGATTTTATGACGGCTCGGCAGCTTTGATTGCTACAAAGGTTTTTCCAAAAAGCGATGAGTGGCGCGTACGCCATGGATGGAACTCCATTTTAGGTTGGACGGCAATGGTTTTTGCGGGCTTGGTAGTAGCCGAAATTGCTGGTTGGCAAGCTGCAATTATTGCGCTACTGCTAATGGTTTGCTCCCCGCGGTTTTTTGGCGAAAGCATGAATAATCCCAAGGATATTCCACTGGCAATGGGATATATGATTTCATATTTCTTTATGCTGCGGTTTTTAAAAAACATTGATAAGCCAAGCTGGAAGTTCGCGGTTGGTTTGGGGTTGGCAATTGGTGTGGCAATGGGAATTCGTATTGGGGGCTTGTTGCTCATCCCATACTTTCTGTTGTTCTATGGTTTATACTTTTTGCAGTTTCATAAATTGGGCGAGTTGCTTTCGCCCGAGGGCTTCAAACGCATAGTGTGGCCAAGTTTTAAATGGGTGTTGGTGGTTCTGCCGCTGGCTTATTTTAGTTCCTTATTGTTTTGGCCGTTTGGCTTGGTAAAACCTTTTGAAAACCCAATGTACACATTGGATTACATGAGTAAATTTCCAGTAAACATTCGCATTTTGTTTGAAGGAAAATACATGGGCAGCACCGAAGTGCCATGGCACTACCTTCCAAAATGGTTTATGATTAGCACGCCCGTGGTGATATTGATTGGACTGCTGGCGTCTTTTGCCGTTGTTCGTTATTATCAAAGAGCAGGCAAGTTGCTTTTTATAGGATTTCTGTTTTTTACTTTGCTGTTCCCTATAGCTTATGTTATCTACAAAAAAAGTGCTTTATACGACACCATGCGTCACTTCTTTTTTGTGTATCCAAGCATGGTAATGCTTGCTGCTATTGCTATAGATTACTTCATCAACAGCTTGCCTAAAATAGGCAAGTATGTAGTAATTGGCTTAACCGCAGGGTTGCTGTTGCTCCCGGTGCGTTTTATGGTGGCTAACCATCCTAACCAATATGTTTATTTCAACGAGTTGATTGGCGGCATAAAAGGGGCTTATGGCAATTATGAGTTAGATTACTATATGAACTCGGTAAAGCAATGTGCCGACTGGATAAAAACACAGGATTACAAAGGTAAAGACGGCAAAAAAACTACTATTCTAACCAATGCCGGAGTGCCTACTTGGTTTTATTTTATTCACGATACGCCTTACGTGGCAACCAATTACACACGCTATGGCGAGCGCACCGAAAAAGAAACCGATTACTACATTTTCTACAACCGATTTATTGATAGAAATCTGTTGTTAAACGAGGCTTATCCCCCCGAGCAATCGGTATTTGTGGCTAAGGTAGATGGCTATCCTATTTCGTGTGTGGTGAAGCGTGATGACAGGGATGATTTGAACGGAGTGCGTGCTTTGCAGCAGAATAATATTGATGAGGCAATTGCCCTACTGGGCAGCTATGCAGCTAAGTATCCAAAAAATGAAAATGTGCTCACTAATCTTGGCATTGCATATTTGCAAAAAGGTAATTATGATGAAGCCGCACGCAATCTTGGCGCATCGCTAAAGTTGTATCCTGATAACTCAAACGCATTGTACTATCTCGGTTTAAGTTATTTCTACAAAGGCGATGTTACCGGTGCGGCAACCGTACTCACCAATTTGATAAATACACAACCTTATTTTGCACAAGCATATCAAGTATTAGCCGCTTGTTACGACAAAATGGGCAACCGCAATCAAGCCGAATATTACATGAACATTTATAGGCAATTAGGAGGTAGATAATGCGAATGGCAAAGTGATTTTTGTGTAATTGATATTGCCCATCATGCCACAAATTTCAATTGCCAACTTATGTAAAAACTACTTGCTAAAACGTTACAATTGAATGGAAAAAATGTTTCAGCATTATTCAACCAATTAAAAAAATGAAGTACTCCATTCTTGTTGTTGCTGTGCTGTGTACTTTTATGGCAAGTGCTCAGTTTAAAAAGGATTCGCTCGAAACCAAAAGCGATACTGCGGTGTTTAACCCTGCCGATACTATGCAGGTATATTATCTAAAAGAAGTAGATATAGTAAACTTTAAAAGTGCTGACGAATGGCGCGAATATTACCAAACACTTAGCCGTATTAAAAAAGTAATGCCCTATGTGAAAATCGCTAAACAACTTTATGTAGAGTTGCAAGAAAAAGAAGGGCACAGTAAGCGCAAAGAGTATCGCCACTACCGCAAGGATGTGGAAAAAGAAATGCGCTCAAAATTTGAAAAAGAACTGAAAGATCTATCCATCAACCAAGGTAAAATGTTGGTAAAATTGATTAACCGCGAAACCGGAAACAACTGCTATAAAATTATAAAAGATGTAAAGGGTGGTTTTAATGCTTTTGTGTGGCAGGTGGTAGCTAAACGATACGATTACAACTTGAAAGAAACCTACGACCCCAAAAAAGAAAAGATGGTAGAATTGGTAATTAAACAATTGGGTAAGGAGTATCAGGTAAATTAACACGGTCTGACCTTGGTCAGACTTGTATTGTTAACCATTTTCCTTCATAAACAACTCCATAATAGCATCGCTAACGCCTACATTGCTAAACCCGCCATCGTGAAACAAATTTTGCATTGTTACCATGCGCGTGTGGTCGCTGAAAAGCGAAACGCAATAGTTTGCACAATCTTCGGAGCTTGCATTGCCCAGCGGACTCATTTTTTCGGCAAAGTCGAAGAAGGTATCAAAGCCTTTGATGCCACTTCCGGCAGTTGTTTTTGTGGGCGATTGCGAAATAGAATTTACACGCACTTTTTTGGCATTGCCGTAGTAATAACCAAATGAACGAACTATAGATTCTAATGTTGCTTTTGCATCGGCCATATCGCCATATCCGGGAAAAGATTTTTGCGCAGCTATGTAAGTAAGCGCCAACACACTTCCCCATTCGTTTATTGCATCTAACTTATAGGCTGCTTGCAACAGTTTATGAAGCGATATAGCAGAAATATCGAGGGTTTTATTCATCCATTCATAGTTTACATCGGTGTAGGTTTTGCCTTTGCGCACATTGGGGCTCATACCAATACTGTGTAGAATAAAATCAATTTTTCCTCCCAAAACCTCCTGACTTTCCTTCAGCAACTTCTCCAAATCTTCTACCACGGTTGCATCGGCTGGTATCAATTTTGAATTGGTGGTTTCTGCCAATTTATTGATAGTGCCCAAACGCAATGCCACGGGCGCATTTGTTAATGTAAAAACTGCGCCTTGAGCGTGTGCTTCTAAAGCCACTTTCCATGCAATAGAATTTTCGTCTAATGCTCCGAAGATAATACCACGCTTTCCTTTTAATAAATCATTTGCCATGTTGCTTATGTTGTAGTAGTGAATGTTGTGAGTTTACAAAAGCCAAAGTATCGCATTCGGTTTGAAATATGCAAACGAAACATCGAGTCGGTTGGTTGCAAAACACAAAGTAGCATACCATTCACTATCATTGCAGCCTTACAAAACAAACGAACAAAATGATAAACATTACTTTATTGAAAGAAACTTGTGAAGTACCAGGCATTTCGGGCTTCGAGCAAAAAGTGCGCGAATTGGTAAGTCGCGAGGTGAAGCCTTTTGCAGATGAATTGTACACCGACCAAATGGGCAATTTGATTGCCTTGAAAAAAGGAAAATCATCGGCAAAAAGAGTGATGAGCGCAGCACACATGGATGAAATTGGATTTATAGTTAGCCACATTGACGATGGTGGTTTTTTGCGCTTTCATCCTATTGGTGGTTTCGACCCAAAAACACTTACTGCACAGCGCGTAATTGTACACGGAAAAACAGATTTAATTGGTGTAATGGGCACTAAACCTATTCATTTAATGAGTGCCGAGGAGCGTGGCAAGCCTTTAACTTTGAAAGATTACTTCATAGACCTTGGTATGAAAAAAGAAGAGGTGGAAAAGCATATTGAAATTGGTAATGCTGTTTCGCGCCAGCGCGGTTTAATTGAAATGGGCGATTGCGTAAATTGCAAAAGTTTAGACAACCGTGTATCGGTTTTTATATTGATGGAAACATTGCGCGAACTTAAAGGTGCAACTATTCCTTACGATTTTTACGCAGTGTTTACCGTGCAAGAAGAAGTGGGCATTCGCGGGGCACATGTTGCAGCACACCACATCAACCCCGATTTTAGTTTTGGCTTGGATACTACAATAGCCTTTGATACACCCGAAGCAAAACCCGAAGAAAGCGTTACAAAATTAGGCGAGGGCACTGCCATCAAAATCATGGATTCTTCCACAATATGCGATTATCGCATGGTGCGCTACATGAAAGATGTGGCGGCAAAAAACAACATCAAATGGCAACCCGAGTTGCTGCCTGCTGGCGGCACCGACACTGCCGGAATGCAACGCATGGCCACCAATGGCACTATTGCTGGTGCAGTATCAATTCCAACAAGGCACATTCATTCGGTGATAGAAATGGCGCACAAAGAAGATATTCGCGGCTCTATAGATTTGCTGAAAGCAAGTGTGAGTGCGTTAGATAGTTTTGATTGGAGTTTTAAGTGATAGCTAACCTTTACTGAACACCTGCGCGTAGTTTTTCATTCGTTGAATCATAGACGTTAATCCATTGGAGCGTTGTGATGAAAGATGCGAGCGCAACTGAATGGCATCTATAAACTGTAGTTCGGCATTTATAATTGCTTTAGGCGCTTGCCCCGAAAGTACATCTACTAAAAGTGCTACAATTCCTTTGGTAATAGCAGTGTTGGAATCAGCTTCAAAAAATATTACTCCATTTTTTTCAAAAGCGTGGAGCCACACTTTGCTTTGGCAACCTTTTACCAAAAAGTCATCGGTTTTATACTTTTCGTCTAATGGCAGAAGTTTTTTTCCCAAGTCAATGATATAATCATAACGCTCCATTGAGTCTTCAAACAAGTCAAAGGATTCTATGATGTCGGCTTCTTTTTCGGCAATGGTTTTTTCCATTTTCAAATCTTATTGTTTCCACTCAATAGTTGCCGGTGGCTTGCTGCTGATGTCATACACCACTCGGTTTACACCACGCACGTTATTGATAATATCGTTGGAGGTTTTTGCAAGAAAATCGTAGGGCAGTAGTCATGCTTGTTCAGGCTTAATTCTTATAATTTTGCCGTTTTTCATAACCACCAAATCGCTTTTCTTGAGCTTTTTAAACTCAATCAAACGTTCATAAACCAAGTTTAAGCCAAACAATATTTTGGTTTTTAACGCATCATCCGATTCATCTTTTTTCATGGTTATAGCTTTTTAATAAATTAAATTTATCAGGATTTAATATTCCAAATTTATCGCCTCTTTCTTTTACTGCAATAAGTTCATGTCTTCCTTCTGAATTATCAAAAATCATTGCTTGGTCAACTATGGGCAAATAAATGGTAAACAAGTTTTGGATTCCATTGATGTACCTTCTTTCGGGTAGAATTGTGAAAAACGCATTTGTTTTTTCTGCATCATTACATCCTGAAATTATGTAAAGATTCTTTTCCATTTTCAACTCAATTTATTCCCACTCAATAGTTGCCGGTGGCTTGCTGCTGATGTCGTACACCACTCGGTTTACACCGCGCACATTATTGATAATGTCGTTAGAGGTTTTTGCAAGAAAATCATAAGGCAGGTGGCACCAGTCGGCTGTCATGCCATCGGTGGAGCTTACTGCACGCAGGGCAACCATATTCTCGTATGTGCGCTCATCGCCCATCACGCCAACACTTTTTACAGATGTGAGAATTGCGCCCGCCTGCCACACTTTATCGTATAAACCAAAAGATTTCATGTTGCGGATATAAATGTCATCGGCTTCCTGCAAGGTTTTAACGCGCTCAGGTGTTATTTCTCCCAAAATTCTTACCGCCAAACCCGGTCCCGGAAACGGATGACGATTTAAAATATCGGGATGCAGCTCTAATTCTCTGCCAGCCCTGCGCACTTCGTCCTTAAACAAATAGCGAAGCGGTTCCACTATTTTCAACTTTAACCTTTCGGGCAAGCCGCCAACATTGTGATGCGACTTGATAGTTGCCGAAGGCCCTTTTACGCTTACGCTTTCAATCACATCGGGGTAAATGGTGCCTTGTGCCAACCATTTCACTTCGGGGTGCTTGTTCGCCTCGGCTTCAAACACTTCCACAAACACTCTACCTATAATTTTTCGTTTTTGCTCAGGATCCGAAACGCCATTCAATTCACTTAGAAACAAATCGCCTGCGCGCACACCTACAACATTCAAACCGAGATGTTCATACTTCTGCAATACATCTTCAAACTCATCCTTGCGCAACAAGCCATTATCTACAAAAACGCACAGCAAATTTTTACCTATGGCTTTGTGCAACAACAATGCCACCACCGAAGAATCCACACCTCCGCTCAATCCTAACAACACATGATCGTTGCCCAATTGTTTTTTCAACGAATCAATTGTTTCGCTTACGAATGAGGCGGGTGTCCAACCGTGTTTGCAACCGCAGGTTTCAAACAAAAAGTTGTTGAGTATTTTATGCCCTTCGGTGCTGTGATATACTTCGGGGTGAAACTGCAAAGCATACACTTGATTGGCAAAAGCATCTTTTTTTGACCTAAACGCTGCTACCACTTTCGAGTCGCTCTCGGCTATTAGCTCAAACTTATCGCCAACACCGCGAATAGTGTCGCCATGACTCATCCACACTTGGCTATAATTACTTACACCGTTCATCAGCGTGTCTGCTAAATCTGTTATTTCTAAATGCGCTCTGCCGTATTCGCGCTTGTCGCTTTTTTCTACATTGCCGCCATTCTGTTTTGCCAATAACTGCGCTCCATAACAAACGCCCAACAATGGTTTTGCGGCTATCAATTTTGCTGTATCAACAAAAGGAGCTTCGCTATCGTTTACGCTTGCGGGGCTTCCGCTAAGAATAATTCCTTTTACATCATCGCCTATTTCGGGAATGTGGTTGTAGGGAACAATTTCGCAATATACTTCGCTTTCGCGCACCCTGCGGGCAATTAATTGTGTGTACTGAGAACCAAAATCTACTATTAGAATTTTTTCGTGCATGGCCACGAAATTATGCTATTCTTAAAAAGGTTTGAATACTAAATAAACATTCTTCATATTTGCTAAGGTTATACAGCAGTTGCAGGCTTCTCCTTCTCTCGCCTTTGTGATGTTGTAGTACAAGCCGCGAACTAACAAACACACAATTTTTTAAGATTGAAAAATCAATCTTAAATCGCAAAATCATAAATCTTAAATAACAAAGAAATGTTCTACAACACATCCAGAGAACAAATGTTGATTCGTGAATATGGCAGACACGTTCAACGCATAGTTGCCCATGCAATTGAAATTGAAGACCGCGAATACCGCAATAAATTTGCCAACGAAATTATTGAGTTGATGGGGCAGTTAAATCCACACTTGCGCAATGTGGAAGATTTTAAGCATAAGCTTTGGGATCACTTGTTTATTATGAGCGATTTCAAGTTAGATGTTGATTCGCCTTATCCCAAAAAAACACAGGAAGAAATAATGCGCAGACCAGAGCGGCTGCCTTATCCAAAATCAAAGATTCGTTTTAAACACTATGGCAAACATGTAGAGCAATTGGTGCAAAAAGCCAAAGCAACCGAAGACCCCGAAAAACGCGATGGTTTTGCACATACCATTGGCAATTACATGAAGCTCGTGTACCAAAACTGGAACAAAGAAAATGCCAATGATGATGTGATTAAAGATGATTTGCGCTTATTGAGCGATGGCGAATTGAGCCTGGATAGAGAAGCAAATCTGAACCTGCTTTCGCGCGGTGGCTACAAACCACAGCCTGCACAAAACAATCGCCAAGGCGGTGGTAAAAAGCAGGGTAAACACAAGTTTAAAAAGCCTTTCAAGAAAAACAATAACAACAATATTAGATAGAACAATGATTTGTGAAAGGGACTTGTTTTCTCTTTCCTACACGCTTTATTCAATTCAAATTTACAACATTGACTTTTCAGGATTTTAACTTAGATGCCAACTTGATAGATGGTTTGCTGGCAATGAATTTTAAGCAACCAACACCTATTCAGCAACAAGCTATTCCCACCATATTAGAAGGGCGCGATTTAATTGCATGTGCACAAACGGGTACCGGAAAAACGGCAGCATATCTTTTACCCATTCTTCATAAAATCACACAATCGAAAAGCCAAAATTTAAACACGTTAATTATTGCCCCTACTCGCGAATTGGCATTGCAAATAGACCAGCAAATAGAGGCGCTGTCTTATTTTGTTTCTGTAAGTTCAATGGCGGTTTATGGCGGTGGCGATGGTATAACTTGGGAGCAACAACGCAAGGCTTTGGTGCAAGGAACCGACATTATTACTGCCACTCCGGGGCGTTTAATTCAAATGCTGATTTCGAACAAAGTAAACTTGAGCAATCTCAAACATTTGATTTTAGACGAAGCCGACCGAATGCTCGACATGGGTTTTTATGATGATATTATTCGCATCATAAATTTTTTACCTAAAGAAAGGCAAACGCTGCTTTTTTCGGCAACCATGCCGCCAAAAATTCGTTTGCTTGCTTCGCGCATTTTAAAGAACCCGAGCGAGATAAACATTGCCATTTCAAAACCGGCCGAAGGCATCAACCAGCAAGCATATTTGGTTTACGACCCACAAAAAGAAAAACTACTCGATAATATTTTAAAACGCGAAGAGTTTCAGTCTATCATCATTTTTGCAGGCACCAAAGATGGCGTAAAGAAGATGAGGGCATCGCTTGCCCGCAGAGGTTTAAAAATTGCCGCCTTTCATTCGGATTTAGAACAAAACGAGCGCGAAGAAATTATGCGTCAATTTAAAAATGGCAACTTGCGCGTTTTAATTGGCACCGATATTCTTTCGCGCGGAATTGATGTAGAAGGTATTGACTTAGTTGTAAATTTTGATGTGCCTGCCGATGCCGAAGATTATGTGCACCGCATTGGCCGAACCGCCCGCGCAGCAAGCAAAGGAACGGCAATTACTTTTGTGAACGAAAAAGACCAACGCAGGCTTTCGTACATAGAAAAACTAATAGAAAAAGAAATTCCAAAAATTCCATTGCCCGATGGATTTGGCGAAGCGCCCACATACCAACCCAACCTTAAAAGACCCAACGAGCACAAAGGCGGAAACGGCAAACACAGAGCCAACGGCAAAAAACCATTTAGAGGAAACCAAAGCAAATAATTGCTTTTTTTCTGCTTTCTGTTCTACATTCACTTGCGCTTGTTTGCTAACAAGTTTCTTTCTCGATTTTTACAATAACTACTGGGTCAATGAAAAAGTTTATAAAAATTATTGCCGGAATCGCCTTTGTTCTTTTGGTACTTTTTGTAGTAGCAAAAAGTACCGGAAATGGATATTTACTAAAAGGGCTTTGGGCTTCGTATTTACACGGAAACAACTCGGCAACCATTGATGATGCACGTTTTTTTGATACACACGAGATAAAGGCTGCAAGCTCGATTGACGAATGGCAACTTCATAACAACTACAATAAAATTGAGCTTTCAAAACCACTAACCGATGTTTTGGCTTCCACCAAAAGTGTAGCTTTTTTGATTGTAAAAAATGATAGCCTTCTTGCAGAAAATTATTGGGATGGCTATTCTGATAGCTCTCAATCTAATTCCTTTTCTATGGCAAAAAGCATCACTACAATGCTTGCGCAAATTGCCATTCAAAAAGGGGTGTTTGAAAACTGGAATCAAAAAGTAAAACTCTTTTTACCCGAATTGAAAGGCGCTCATGCCGATGAACTGGAGTTGTGGCATTTGAGTACAATGAGTTCGGGTATGGAATGGGATGAACAATATAAAGACCCGTTTAGTGTAACTGCAAAAGCATACTATGGAAACGATGTTCGCAATTTGCTGTTGAGCTTGCCCATTGTAGATGAACCTGGCAAAAGCCACAATTATCAAAGCGGTTCTACGCAATTATTGGGACTTTGTTTGATGCAAGCCACCGGAAAGCCTTTAGCAGAACTTGCTTCGGAATGGTTGTGGAAACCAATTGGCGCCAAAAACAATGCTAAGTGGCACACCGATGAAGTGGGTACAGAAATGGCTTATTGCTGCTTTAACTCCAATGCCCGCGATTTTGCGCGCTTTGGCAAAATGATGTTGCACAAAGGCTATTGCAATGGCACGCAAATTCTCGACACAGCATTTGTAGAAATGGCAACTGTGGGCAAGTTGGTTCCTTACTACGGTTACTCGTTTTGGTTAGATGAGTCGCACGGTACAAAAGTTTTTTATCAACGAGGTATTTTAGGTCAGTACATCATCAGTATTCCCGAGTACAATACGGTTGTGGTGCGATTAGGAAAACAAAAAATTCCACCAAAAGAAGGTGAATTTCACGCGCAAGATTTTCATGTAATTGTAGATGAGGTGATAAAAGTGGTAAAGTAGGGTTAGCCGTCTATACTGCACTTTCAATCTTAGAGTGTTCAATTCTTCCTTTTTTAAAAACCTGCCTGCCTTTGTTTATACCTTGCCGCAACTTTTTTTGCTCTTCGGCCGGTAAGTGAATAGTAGTTTGGCATTCGGCCGAGCAACAAGCATCAAACTTTTCTCTGCAATTTTCGCATTGAATAAAAAGCAAGTGACAACCATCGTTTGCGCAGTTGTTGTGCGTATCGCATAAAGTTCCGCATTGATGACAATGTGCAATTACTTCATCCGAAATTCGCTCTCCCAGCCTTTCATCAAACACAAAATTTTTTCCCCTGAATTTGTTTTCAAGCCCTTGCGCTTTTACCTGCCGGGCGTATTCTATAATTCCGCCTTCGAGTTGATATACTTTTTCAAATCCTTTGTGCTTGTAATACGCGCTCGCTTTTTCGCAGCGAATGCCTCCGGTGCAATACATCACAATATTTTTGTCTTTGTGTGATTGCAATATGTTTTCTACCACAGGCAATGCTTCTCTAAAAGCATCTACATCGGGCAATACAGCATCGCGAAAATGTCCTACTTCGTGTTCGTAGTGGTTGCGCATATCTACAATTATAGTATTGGGGTCTTCGGCAAGTTGATTAAACTCCTTTGCCTTTAGGTGAATGCCTTTATTGGTAACATCAAATGTTTTGTCATTCAGCCCATCGGCAACAATTTTTTCGCGCACTTTTATATCTAATGCAAAAAAAGATTTGCCATCGTCTTCTACTGCTATATTCAACCTAATACCATTCAAAAAACTAAAACTATAGAGGTATGTTTTGAATGCTTCAAAGTTCTGTTGGGGAATAGAAACTTGTGCGTTGATGCCTTCGTGTGCAACATAAATTCTGCCAAGCAGCCCAAGGTCAATCAGGTGTTTGTATAAAGTGTTGCGGAATAAATCGGGGTTATCAATATGCGCATATTGATAGAACGAAAGCGTAACACGCGGTGTAAAATCTTGTTGAATGAAAGCTTTTAGCTCTTTACGGTTGTATTTGTTGTGCAATTGCATGTTGCAAACTTTTATTTAATGAGGCGCAAATTTAGCAGATTCGGCTAATTGGTGCACTGTTCTGCAGATGATTTTTGTCAAGTATGTTTTGCGTTGCTCTCTGCGGAGCAAAAACTTTTGTGTTATAAAATCATAAAAATTGTTTTATGTTTAAGTCCGCATTGACACCTGTTTATTGTTCATGTAAAAGTGATTGATTATGGAAACAGGAGCTTTACACTCTACGGTAGATGCCGAAATTCGCGAATTGTTACAAAAAATTGGCGAGTTGAATGCGTTAAAAGACAAAGCCGCTTTTGTTCTAATTGAACAAGCGTTTTCGCTTTCGCAAAAAACAAACGATACTCTTTTAAAGGCCGAAGTGCTACACGCTAAAGCCAAATACCATTGCGAAACCAACAGCAATTACGATGGCTCCATTGCGCTATTAGAAAAAGCCATAGAAACTGCCGGAGAGGGCGCTCCGCTTGCATTTTCTATAAAACTAAACGTTGCCATTGGCATCAATTTCTACTACAAAGGCAATTTAGACATTGCTTTAAAATATTACATACGCGGCATTGAACTTGCCGAAAAAAGAGCGCTAACAGATGATGGAAATCCAACCGGATTGGCCTCTTTGTATTACAATGTAGCTACCATTTTTTCGGGCAACGAAATGTTTACCTTGCGTAAAGAATATTTTTCAAAGGCCTTGAATATTGCGAAAGAACACAAGCATGCTTTTTTAGAAGGAAGAATATTAAATGGCCTTGCGGGAGTAATGCTTGAAGAGAAAAATTTTGACGAGGCTTTAACTCATCTTTTTACTGCGCTAAATATTGCCGAGCAGGTAAAGGACACTTCCGGCTTTGCCATGATAACCAACAACATTGGTTTAGCCTATGTAGAATCGGGCAAATATACCGAGGCCATAGATTATCTTTTGCAGGGTCTTGCCATCAAACAGCAGTTCGATAGCAAGCAAACTATTGCTCAATCTTATTCGCATTTGGGTTTGTGTTACAGCAAAAGCAACAGCCATGCCGATGCTATTCGATATTTTAATTTAGCAATAGAAATATTGCAGGAAATTGGGGCCGATAGAAACTTATCGGAATGTTATGCAAGTATTGCCGAAAGTTATGCTGCGCTTGGTCAATACGATAAGGCATACAGTTTTCAGTTACAACACGATAAACTAAAAGATGTTTTATTCAGCAGCAACAAGGCTGTAACAATTAGCGAAACCATTTCTTCGTTTGAAATTTCGCGTAGTGGGCGCGAGGCAGAGGCGCTAAAATCTCATTCAAAAAAAATAAACGAATTGGCCGAAAGGTTAGAGCGCGGCAACAATGAATTGAAACAATTTACCAATCTGGTGGCGCATGATTTTAAAGAGCCCCTACGCATGATTCGCGGATATATTCAATTGATAAAAAAACACTTAAACAATAACCTTACTGCCGATGAAGCCGACTTAATAAAAGCGGCAGAGGCAGGTGTAAAACAAATGGATTTGTTGTTGCATAGCTTGCTGGAGCTTGCAAAACTGAATGCTAAACCCGTAATGACACAAGTGGACTTGAACGAAATTTTACTGCAGGTAAAAATGAATCTTGCAGAAAAAATTAGTGCAAGCAACGCAATTATTATTGCCGACACTTTGCCAATTGTACAAGCCGATTACATACAGATGGTGCAGCTTTTTCAAAACTTGATTGGCAATGCCATTAAATACAATCAAAACAGCAGCCCGCAAGTAAAAATTTCTACTCAAAAATTTGCCTCGCACATTAGTATTACTGTTGCCGACAATGGCATTGGTATTGATGAAAGCTACCGTCAAAAAGTGTTTGAGTTGTTTCAGCGCCTTCACTCTAAATATGAATTTAGCGGCTCGGGCATCGGGCTTTCTATTTGCAAAAAAATCATGGATGGCTTGGGCGGTAAAATCTACATTCAAGATAGCGAACTGGGTGGCTGTGCTTTTGTGCTGGAGCTGCCTTGCTGATTTTTCCGCGCAGTTATATTTTCGCACTACACAATCATTTTGCCTTCACACATTTTGGTGAATGAGATTGCTGAAACATGTTTTTATTCGCAGCATGAAACGTTTTTCACTGCTCTTTTTTCTTTTTCAATTCACCTTTTCTTTTTCGCAAACAAACAACGCTGCAGTTGGCAAGGTGTTTGAAGCTTCGTTGATTGCACAAGATGCTTATGTTTTTTATGTAATTGGCGACTGGGGTAGAAAAGGAAAATACAATCAACGCGAAGTAGCTGATGCAATGAACAAAACTGCTGCAGTTGCCAAGCCAAAGTTTATTGCCTCTACTGGCGATAACTTTTATTTTTTGGGTGTAAAAAACACACAAGATAAACTTTGGAAAAAATCGTTTGAAGACATTTACACCGGAGAAAACATCAAAGATGTAGATTGGTATGTTTCGTTGGGCAATCACGATCATTACGGCAACGAAGATGCTCAAATTGAATACTCGCACATCAACCCAAAATGGAAATTGCCTGCACACTATCATGGTTACGAAACAAAGGTAGATAATGGGAACTCCATGAGCATGTATTTTATAAATACCGAACCTTTGGTAAACCTGCGCACTAAAGAAGCCGAAAAACAATGGCATTGGCTCGACAGCTCGTTGAATGCCTCTACATCAAAATGGAAATTTGTAGTGGGGCATCATCCTGTTTATTCTTCCAATCCATCGCATGGCGACTCGAAGGAGCTGATTGCAAGACTAAAACCTATGCTTGAAAAGTATAAAGTGCCGGCTTATTACTGCGGCCACGACCACGACCTGCAACATCAGCTACCACAAGGCAGCAAGGTAGATTATTTTGTTTCGGGAGCCGGTTCAAAACTTCGCCCATCGGCTTCGTATGAGCATACCAAGTTTGCAAAAAGCATTTCGGGTTTTGCTTTGGTGGCAATTGCGGGAAACACAATGAGCACTTATTTTATTGATAAAAATGGTGTGGTTGTGTATGCTTATTCAAAAACAATTGAATAGGATATTTACAATGTCTGACCAAGGTCAGACCAAGTACCCTTTACCATTCTGTTTTTACCAAAAACATCTTTTCTCTCCTCTACATTGCTAAACTGTTTTGTAGCAAGAAGCTTTGTTACATCGGCTGTTTTTTCGGTGTGTGTTTCAAAAAACAACTGCCCCGTTTTGCGTAAATGTGTTGTTGCTAACAACGCGATTCTTTCATAAAAAATTAGTGCTTGCGATGTTGGCGCAAACAATGCTTGCGATGGCTCAAAATCAACCACATGTTTTGCTAAGGTTTCTTTTTCGTTCAATGGAATATATGGCGGGTTACTAACAATGATATTGTACTGCTCGGGAAGATTTTCGAGCAATACATCTAAGCGAAAGAAATTGATTTCTGTTTCATTCGTTACCGCATTTTCTGTTGCTGTAAAAAGCGCATCGGCACAAATATCGCAAGCCGAAATTTCTGCGTTAGGCAATAGCTTTTTCAATGCTATTGGTATGCAGCCCGAGCCGGTGCCAATATCTAAAATTGTTCCACTGAAATCGTTTCCAACTGATTCTACTATCCACCGCACCAAATCTTCGGTTTCGGGGCGGGGAATTAAAACATGCGAATTTACTTTCAGTTTCATGTCCATAAAATCGGCTTCTCCCAAAATGTATTGCACCGGTTCGTGATTCAGCAGCCGTTCAAGATGCTTTTCTAAAACCTCTTGCTGGTGTGTGGTAAGCACGAGGTATTTATTCATTTCTAAGCGCAGTGCATTTTGCTGCAATTCCTTCTCAAAAATCATGGTGATAATGGCACGCGCTTCTGCCGAATCATAAACTTTTATGAGCGAAGATTTGTAACGTTGAATAATATCAGCAATGGTCATTTTACCTGTTTTTCCAATATCCTGCTTTTCTTTTGTGATGCGCTAATGCAACCACAATTATTTCGGTTTCCCTAATCTCAAAAATCAATTTGTAAGGAAAGCGATACAGATTAACTTTGCGAAAACCACTTGACAAATTTTGACTCAAAAAAGGATTGTGTTCTATTTGCGATAAAGCATTCTTAAATCTAAATACCAACTCATTTGCCAACTCAATATGAATTTGATGGTACCAATTATAAGCAATATCTAAATCCTCTAACGTACCATCAAGCAGCGTGAGCTTATATACCATACTTTTTCTTAAATATCTGATTCGCTTCTTCTAAACTCTTACCCGTAGTCGGGTTGCTTCTATAAGTTTCAAGTCTTTCTTTCAACACCGATAAATCCTCTTGTGTAAGCGCGTCTTCATCTTCTTCTGTTGTTTCAACAACATCCTGAAAACGGGTTGATTGCAAAATACTTTTCAGCAGCTCGGCATCTTCTTCATTAGCAAGCCTCACGGTTATTGTCTTCATAAAACATGTTTTTTCAAAAATAGAAAATAGTTGCGCAAACATTAAAATACTTAACACAACTTTACCACGTGTTTACTCACCAATATTTCATGCAGCGTTGCATACAACTTGCGCAAGACGGATTAGGTTTTGTTGCGCCCAACCCATTGGTGGGCGCGGTGTTGGTGCATGGCAAAAAAATAATTGGCGAGGGTTGGCATCAGAGATTTGGCAAAGCACATGCCGAGGTAAATTGCATTGCTTCGGTAAAAGAAACAGACAAAAAATTAATTACCGAAAGCATTTTATATGTAAGTCTCGAACCGTGCAATCATTTTGGAAAAACGCCTCCGTGCAGTGATTTGATTTTGCAGCACGGCATAAAAAAAGTAGTAATTGGCAGTGGCGACCCAAACCCAATTGTTGCCGGCAAGGGAATAAAAAAATTGCGCGATGCCGGGGTTGATGTAGTTGAAAATATTTTGCAAAAAGAATGTGATGAGTTGAACAAACGCTTCTTTGCTTTTCATCGAAAAAAGCGTCCTTACATTATTCTAAAAATTGCGCAGTCGGCAGATGATTTTATGGCTGCAAACGAAGCAAAACAAGTTTGGATGACAAATGATTTGTCAAAACGCTTATCGCATCGTTGGCGAGCCGAGGAGCAAGCGATTTTAGTGGGTACAAATACTGCGTTGATAGATAACCCTTCGCTTACAACCCGATTGTGGGACGGTAAAAATCCAATGCGAATATTGATTGATAAAACCAATCGCGTTCCGCTTGGGCAAAATATTTTTTCGGCTGATGCAAATACAATTGTGGTGAATGAAAGCCAAGAAAACACAGGAGAAAATATTTTTTGGACGAAAGCAGATTTCAACAAAAATTTACTTGAACAGATTTTGAAACTGCTGAGTGAAAAAAACATTCAATCGCTGATTGTAGAAGGCGGCCCCTTTACCATACAGCAGTTTATTGATGCAAATTTATGGGACGAAGCAAGGGTGATTACTGCACCAATTTTTTTGGGTAGTGGCAAGGCTTCGCCTGTGTTTTCGGGCACTTTGTTTGATTCTTTTTCTTTATTGCACGATAAAGTAGAACTTTGGCAAAACGTTTAAAACCAATTCTGAAAATTTTCCTTTTTTTCTTTTTGGAGTGAGCTTAAAAAGGGAGAGTTTACAAACACTTAATTTTTAAAACCTCCTTTAACATACCATTACTATAAAAATCGCATCTTACTTCGGTGAAGCATATAATTTTACTGTTACTGCCTGTTTTTCTATTTGCTCAAAAAAATGAGGAACAAATTGTTTCATCGCATTTACTGAATAACAGAAAATGTAATTCAAGTTTCATTCCTGTGTATGCAGGTGGTGAAAGTGTTGAGCTGATTCAACGCAAATTATTGGAAGTAAATCCTTCATTAAAAGAAAGTAATTCAACTCTAATTTTTGAAAATATACAGGAAAGTTTAGGCGGAAAGCATTACAGCTTTCACCAACAAATAAATGGCTTGGAAGTTTATCAATCGCAAATAAAAGTAAACACCGATGGCAAAGGAATGATGCTTTCATTTTTTGATAATAGTGTTCACGAACCGACTTTTGAATTTGAAAAATTAAAAGCTGTTGAATCGCTTTCACACATCAAAAATTTTATTGGCGAAAGAAAAATTGCAACGCAAAAAGAGCAGTGGGTTTTGGTGGAAGAAAACACTTTGCGCAATGCATATATTTTGGAAGTGGAAGGCGCGCACGGAAGCTGGCGTGAGGCAATTGCAGATAATCAAAACATCATTTACGAGCGCGATATGAATATGTATTTTGCTGCGCCCGACACTACCGTAAAAGGATATGTGTTTTTACCCGACCCTCTTACTACTGCGGGAAAAACCTACGGAGGAATTTATGTGGACAGCAACGATATGGATTTGCTATGGTTGAGAAATGAAAGAAAAACAATGCTCTTTACTGCAGATTA
Organism: uncultured Chitinophagaceae bacterium; assembly: GCA_964650845.1. Lineage (GTDB taxonomy): Bacteria > Bacteroidota > Bacteroidia > Chitinophagales > LD1 > UBA7692. The sequence goes on along the minus strand of CAZYXR010000045.1, from coordinate 1,590 downwards.
CGATAACGGCACTTTTTACCTGCGCAATTCTTTTGTGCGCATTGCAGATTACGACATGCCCACAACAGCAAACACAACAAGCAATCTTCCAGAGTTTTATTACACACGCAACCAAAGCGGATTTGAAGATGTGAGCATCATGTATCACGTTTCGGAAATTGGAAAGTATGTAAAACTTATGGGCTTTAATTGTGCAAATAATTTAATTGAAGCAGACGGACACGCTGCAAACGGTGCCGACAATTCTTATTTTGCTTACAACTACAATCCTATGCGTTTGTACTTTGGCACAGGCGGTGTGGACGATGCAGAAGATGCGGACGTGTGTGTGCATGAATATTCTCATTTTTTATCTTATAATGCTTCACCTAACAGCAATGTTGGCTTTAATCGCGAAGCATTGGATGAAGCATTTTGTGATTACAATGCAGCCTCGTATTCACGCCCCATCAATGATTTTAACTGGGGTTGGGTTTATAACTGGGATGGACACAATGAATACTGGACTGGCAGAGTTGTAAATTCTGCAAAGATATATCCTGCAAATATGGGTTCAAGCAAATATCGCAATGGCGAAATATGGAGCAGTATGCTGATGCAATTGTGGAGCGACATTGGAAAACAAGTAACGGACAAACTGATTTTTCAAACACATTACGGCTATGCGCAAAACATAGATTTTTTAGCCGCAGCAAATTTGTTGTTGCAAGCCGACCAACTATTGTACAACGGTATTCACTACTGCCCGATTTCTCAACGATTATACGAAAGAGGTTTGCTGCCTGCGGGTAAAACACTTTGTTCCATTGGCATTGATGAAAGCGAAAAACAATTGCCTGTTTATTTAATCAGAAAAGCCGATGGCATTTTGATTACATCAAGTGAAACGCAATGGAATACAACAATTGAAATTTTTGATGCGAACGGCAAGCAAGTTTATTCATCGCAATTGAACGATGGAAATTTATCTATTGAAACTTCTGCTTTTGCTAAAGGAATTTACATAGTGCGCGTTGCCGATAAGCAAAGAAGCAAAGTGATGAAATGGGTGAACTGATAAAGGACGAGATATTCGGCAGTGTCCGTTCTTCGGGTGTGCGGAATATGTCAAAACAGCCCGCCTTGCTGTTCACAAAGGTGGTAATATATCACGTGCATCAAAGGCTTCAAAAAAATCTTCGGGTACACAAAAGCCAATAGCAAGATTAGCTTTGTGAGCCGGAGATACATTTGTCTCCCCTGATTCAATCTTTCTGTAAGCCTGCTCGGAAACAGAAAGAAATGCAGCCGCCTGCTTTACGGTAATTTCACGCAGCAGGCGGATAACTCTGATGTTTTTGTTGATGTTTTTAGCCATGTTACAAGGATTTTTTTAAATCCCTGACATGGAACTTTTACTGACTCTTGTACCGGCATCTGCACCAACAGGTGCTAACAGAAACAATTACACGCCATTCGCCAAATAATTTTTTCCACATTTCCTAAAAAATCCGGTTGCAAAAAACAACCGCGCAGGTTGCGTTTTGCAACCGGAAAAATTTTGCCGCCTGAAACACCACACAGATTTTTACAGCATACAAAAATTTAATG
>CAZYXR010000044.1:26373-26988 GCA_964650845.1 uncultured Chitinophagaceae bacterium | reverse complement strand
CTTGCCCCGACACACTAAAATCCACCAGAACACATTTGTGCGACCCGGGTTATGTTACCTTAAATACTCACGGTGCAGTGTTTGGTGGCGAATATGTGTGGTTTGAAAATGGTAATTTCCTTCAAATTTCGGGCTTCTCCGATTCTAACTTAACTGTATTTGTTCCTTCTACTACTACCTATCGTGTTTATACAAGAAACAACGGACAAAATTCCTGGAGCTATCGCGAGCTAACCATTACTGTAGGGCAGCCGCTTATCAATAACATTACAGCTACCGACCCTAATTGCAATGGCACATCTACCGGCACTACTACCGTTACGGCATCGGGTGGAATTGGAGCCATTCAATACTCAATTAACAACGGTCAAACTTGGCAAAACAACGGCAACTTTACAGGCTTGGCGCAAGGCATTTACTTTGTACAGATTAAAGACAACTTCTGCACCGTTCCGCAATTTGGCGTAAGCATTCAACTTAAAGACCCGCCACTTTTAGGTTCAAATATTGCCTCGGTAACAAATGTGCTATGCAATGGCTTGAACAATGGTAAAATTGACTTAACCGTAACAGGTGGCACACCTCCGTATTCTATCAACTGGACAAAAAATAACG
>CAZYXR010000044.1:0-26363 GCA_964650845.1 uncultured Chitinophagaceae bacterium | reverse complement strand
CATTTTCAATAAGCGAAGATTTGAATAATATTTCGGGAGGGGTTTATGCAGTAACTGTAACCGATTTAAAAGGATGTGTAACATCGCAAACAGTTACCGTAACCCAGCCTACTGCCCCAATTACCATAACCGGTACACCATCCACTATTTTATGCAATGGAAACTTCGGCAGCATTGATGTTACTGTTTCGGGTGGCACACCACCTTACACCTATTTTTGGAGCAATGGCGCAACCACAGAAGATGTGTTGGGTGTAACTGCAGGCGTTTACAATATTTTGGTAACTGACCTAAATGGCTGCCAACAATCTGCAATATTTACGGTTACCGCTCCCGCACCGCTACAAATTAGTTTTATCAATAAACAGAACGTGAATTGTTTTGGACAAAACACCGGTGGTGTAGAAGCATTTGTAAGTGGCGGCACACAGCCCTATACTTACACTTGGAGCAACAACACCAGTGCCAACACAATCAACAATGTACCAGCAGGAAAATATTTTGTTACTGTAAGCGATCAAAACAATTGCTCTACAATTGACAGTGTTGAAATAACGCAAAATCCAAAGTATTTAATTACACTTGAAGTAATACAAAATGTGCGTTGCTATGGCGACTCGCTCGGCTCGGTTGCCATATCAATAAATGGTGGTACTGCACCATTTACATTTGGCTGGACAAACGTTGGCACTGGCGGCAACTATGGCAGCAACGAAGATGTTTACAATGTACCAATGGGTACTTATCGCGTAGTTGTTGCAGATGCTTTTGGATGTGTTGATTCAAGCGATTTTACTATCAGCGGACCTTCATCGCCACTTTCGGCAGCAGCACAAGGGTTTAATGTAAACTGCAATGGCGGCAGCGATGGTGAAATTGTTACGCAGGCAACAGGTGGCACCCCACCATACTTGTATATGTGGAGCAATTTATCTACCCTGCCAAGTATCAATAACTTACCGGCAAATGCATACTCGCTTACTATCACCGATGCAAACGGCTGTACTTCAATTACCCTAATAAACATTACACAGCCGCTACCTTTCAGCATTAGCGACTCTATTGTGCATGTGCTGTGCAATGGCGGAAACAACGGAGCGGTTTTCTTAAACAATGTAAGCGGCTCTAATGGAGGATATACTTTTGCATGGACGGGTGGAGCAACTACACAAAACATCAGCAACCTAACTGCCGGTAATTATGTGCTTACTGTTACAGACAACAGAAATTGCAGCATTGTAAATAGTTACAATGTAAATGAACCAAGTGCAATTCTTTCGGCTGTGGCAGGCAACAACCCCGATTGCTATAAAAACGCAACAGGTTTTGCCGTGGTTAGTCAAAGCGGTGGCAATCCTCCATACACATTTGCTTGGAGCACTACACCAGCGCAAACAGGTATTATGGCAATAAATCTTTTTGGCGATACAACGTATTTTGTAACCATCACCGATGTGCTTGGTTGCACAAAAGTAGATTCGGCAATACTTGTGCGCCCGGCACAGGTTACTGTAAACACTGAACCAAAAGATGTTTCGTGCTTTAGCGGAGATGATGGCGAAGTGGTTATTCGCGCAAGTGGTGGTGTAGGCGAATTTGAATATTATGTAAATGGAATTTACCAAATAGATAGTGTTTTCACTGCCTTAACAGCAGGAAAATACACCGTGGTGGTAGAAGATATAAATAACTGTGTAGGGGCAACTACATTCACCATTTCGCAACCAGCAAGCTATTATGCAAATGCCGGAGAAGATAAAGTTTCGATGCGCAAAGAGCCGGTTACATTAGTAGCAGATGCTTTTTCAACCAATGGCATTATCGGCTACAAATGGTCGCCAGCACACAATTTGAACTGCGACACATGCAGCCAAGTTGTTGCAACACCCGACTCTACTACCGATTATATTTTGCGTGTAATGGATGGTGATAGCTGCATCAACTTTGACACTGTGCGTGTGGTTGTAAAACTTGCGCCACAGTCATTTATCCCATCGGCATTTACACCTAACGGAGATGGCTTGAACGACTACTTCAATTTTGATATTCTTGGCTCGAAAAATATTGCTGTAAAAATATTTAACCGATGGGGAACCGTGATGTACGAAAATGATAATCAACCAAACGGCATCACCACTACTAATGCATGGAACGGAACTTTTAAAGGCGAAAAAGTAGCTTATGAAACTTTTGTTTACAACATTAAAATAACCTATTGGGATGACACCGAAGATGTTATAACCGGCACAATTGCTGTGATGCGATAAGTACCGAAATTTAGAACCAAGAATTGAACGATTGTTTTTTGCGCATCTCCGCAAAAGAGTTTTTGAGATGTATAAATGATGGCTATTTTACAAAAGTCCACGCTCTCAATAGGCAAGTGTGGGCTTTTGTTACTTCAAAAACTCCGCTTTAAGTTTTTCAAGCTTTGCTTTAAGCTCTGCTGAAAATTCAGCATTTATTATTCCTTTTTCGACATTAAAGTTCTGATTGAAAGAAGGCAATGAGAAAGTATCAATCACCTTTGCTCCATAGAAAGGCAATGTTGTTTTTGCAAGGTTTAATACAGAGGCCCCACCTTGTGCGTGAGTTGTTGCGAATTGTACTCCTGCAAAACAGAGTATCAAAAGCATCTTAAATAGTTCTCTACAATTCATATTTATTGATTTTATTGTTATAGAAATTCTGACGCAACGAAAGTCCGTAAACAACTATCAGAAGAAAAGGACAAATAATTCAATTTATCGAAAAAATATATTCCATATTTATATTACATAAGCCTAAACTAGTGGAATAAATATTCAATTTATCGAAAAAATGAATTTAGAAAAAAGCAATCTATACAAACTTTTTTGCTCCCTCACAACCAAATGAGTTAAAGGAAACAGACAAAGCCGTCAACTCTATGTTTTTTAACTATCGTGCAGAAGAAAAACAGTTGTTTGACTATCTATTAAAAATAAAAAAACAACACCACGAAAGCGAACAACAATTTGAGGCAGCAGTAGTTTTTGGTTACGTTTTTCCAAATCAGAACTTTGATTTAGCAAAACTTCGCCATGTGATGACATACCTCACACGTATCATACACCGTGTAATTATTTTTTCAGAAATAGAGCAAAACGAAGCACAAAAACACTTGCTACTAACAGCTTCTATGCGCAAAAGAAAATTAGACAAGATGTTTCTTGCCAACTACGAAGAAGCACGAAAGTTTTTGGAAGAAAAAGCTGCAATTGCACCTGCAACTTATTATTATCAACTGCAATTACATACAGAATATTATGCTTACTCCATTGCAGATCGCAAAGCTAAAAATGAAGACCTGCAAAAGCTCTCAACTGATTTAGATTTGTATTACATTATTCAAAAACTCAAGCATGGCTGCAACATTCTTTCCTACAAAAATATTTTCAAATTTGAACATCAACCCGATTTAATTCAGGAACTGCAGGTTATCATTGAAAAAAAGGACATGCTGAGCAATCCTTTGGTGCGACTTCTTTATTATAATTATCTCTGCCTCAACGAGCCCAATAACGAAACATATTATGATAAGCTGAAGCAAACATTACTTGTAAAAAATAACCACATTGAAACTACGGAGTTACGCGATATTTTTACGCTTGCCATTAACTATTGCATCAAGCGATTAAATACTGGTAAACAGAAATACTACCAGGAAGTTTTTGAGATTTATCAAGCCGGGTTGAGCGAAAATGTTTTTGAAGAGAATGGTACTTTCTCGCCATTTACCTACAAAAATATAACTGCCATTGCCATTCGTTTAAAAGAGTATAAATGGGTGAAAAACTTTATAGAAAGCAATAAAAGAAAATTGAGCGATGAACAGCGCGAGGGCTTTCACGCTTACTGTTTAGCGCGTTACTATTTTGCTATAAACGATTTTGTAAGTGCCGAAACTCAACTGCGTGAAGTAGATATTAAAGAGCAGTTTACTAACCTGGACGCCCGCGTACTGTTGATTAAAACCTATTATGAACTGGACGAATACAACTTGCTTACATACAGTATCGAAAATCTCAAACAGCAGCTAAAGCGCAAGAACATTCAATCTTATCACCAAACAGTTTACGGTAATTTTGCCAGTATTAGCGCTCGCTTGCTACGTCTCAAAAATTACGACAAAAAAGCAAAGGACACCTTCCGCAAAAAGATAGAAAGCCTCAATTCCATTGCTGAAAAAGACTGGCTAATAGAAAAAATTCAAACAAATACGCTGCGACTTTAGCAACTTATCTTTATTGGGAAACAACTTGAGCTTGCAGCTCAAAAACTAACTTTTACTAGGCTTTGTTTCATACATTCGTGAGCTACAAATCAGCGTTCTAATATACGCAAAAGAGAGACCGCCCCAGCACAATAAAACGAATTCACCACCAATAAAATAGAGGCTATCTACAACTTTTAGGCAGCCTCGTAAAACTCATTTACCCAACAATAAAAGTCAATCCATTTCCAAAGGATTCAATTTTTAGTGTTTTGCCTTTTTCCAATTCTCCTGCAAGAATTTTTTTGCTCAACACATTCACTACTTCTTTTTGAATGAAGCGTTTTAAAGGTCGCGCACCATACTGTGCATCAAAACCTTCTTCGCCCAAATAATCCAATGCTTCATTTGAAATATCTAGTGCTATTTCTTTTTGTGCAAGCAATTGGCGCAGGTGCGTTAATTGCAATTCCACAATTTGCCTGATTTGTTTTCGCATTAGCGGACGGAACATTACAATTTCATCAATGCGATTCAAAAACTCGGGTCGCACAGTTTGTTTCAATCGCTCCATTACTTCCACCTTAGTTCTTTCTACAATTGCATAGATATTGCTATCGTCATTCAGATCTTCAAAATTGGCTTGAATAATATCGCTGCCGGTATTGGAAGTCATAATAATGATGGTGTTTTTAAAGTTCACAGTGCGCCCTTTGTTATCGGTTAATCGTCCATCATCCAACACTTGCAATAAAATATTGAACACATCGGGATGCGCTTTTTCAATTTCATCAAACAGAATAACACTATAAGGTTTTCTGCGCACTGCCTCGGTTAGCTGCCCACCTTCATCGTAGCCAACATAACCCGGGGGCGAACCTACCAAACGGCTTACGCTGTGCTTTTCTTGATACTCGCTCATATCAATGCGCACCATAGCGGTATCGTCATTAAACAACACTTCGCTTAGCGCTTTGCTCAACTCTGTTTTTCCCACACCAGTTGTACCAAGAAAAAGAAACGAACCGATTGGTTTGTGTTCATCTTGCAAACCTGCGCGGCTTCTGCGTATGGCATCGCTCACAGCTTCTATTGCCTCATCCTGCCCTTTTACACGCTCGCGCAGTTTATCTTCGAGGTGAAGCAATTTTTCCTTTTCGCCTTCCAGCATTCTTGTTACCGGAATGCCTGTCCACTTGCTGATAATTGCTGCAATATCTTCGGCATCTACTTCTTCTTTCAGCATTCTGTTATCGGGCGAAATAGCGGCCAACTGTTGCTCGTAACCTTTTATACTTGTTTCCGATTCTTTTACTTTACCATAACGTATTTCGGCTACTTTGCCATAATTGCCTTCGCGCTCGGCTTGTTCGGCTTCCAGTTTGTAGTTTTCGATTTTACGTTTTTCATCTTGGATTTTTTCTACTATTTCTTTCTCACCTTGCCACTTGGCTTTAAACTCATTTCGCTGCTCTTGCAAATTTGCAAGTTCACTTTTCAGTTCATTCAATTTCTTTTCATCATTCTCGCGCTTGATGGCCTCAATTTCAATTTCTATTTGCATAATTCTGCGCTCAATTTCATCTAATGCCTCGGGCAACGAATCCATTTCTAAACGCAACTTTGCTGCAGCTTCATCTATTAAATCAATTGCTTTATCGGGCAAAAATCTATCGCTGATGTATCTGCTCGAAAGCGACACTGAAGCAATAATTGCATCGTCTTTTATTTTCACTTTGTGATGCGTTTCATAACGTTCTTTTAAACCACGCAAAATCGAAATAGCATCTTCAACCGATGGTTCATCAATCATCACTTTTTGAAAACGCCTTTCCAGCGCTTTATCTTTTTCGAAATACTTTTGATACTCATTTAAAGTTGTAGCACCCACCGCTCGCAATTCGCCACGCGCCAACTCGGGTTTAATAATGTTAGCAGCATCCATTGCCCCTTCGGTTGCGCCAGCACCTACAAGCGTGTGAATTTCATCAATAAAAAGAATGATGCGTCCATCACTCTCTTTTACTTCTTTCACTACGGCTTTCAATCTTTCTTCGAAATCACCGCGATACTTTGCGCCCGCCATCAATGCACCTAAATCGAGCGCGTATATGGCTTTGTTCTTTAAATTTTCGGGCACATCACCTTTAATAATGCGGTGTGCAATACCTTCAGCAATAGCAGTTTTACCCACGCCCGGCTCGCCAACCAACAGTGGATTGTTTTTGGTTTTACGCGAAAGTATGTGCATCACTCTGCGTATTTCTTCATCGCGCCCGATTACAGGGTCGAGCTTTCCGGTGCGTGCGCGTTCATTCAAATTTACTGCATACTTTTCGAGCGAATTGTACTTTGCATCGCTATCTTGCGAAGTAACTTTTGAGCCCTTGCGCAACTCTTCGATTGCTTTACGCAATTTCTTTTCTTCTAAACCAACCGACTTTAAAATGTTTGATGCTTCGTCTTTGGTTGATAGCATTGCAAGCAATAAATGTTCGAGTGCAACGTAGCTATCGCCCATATCTTTCATCACTTTATTTGCTTGCAACATCATTTGGCTAAAGCCTTGCGATGGAGTAAGATTTTGACTATCGCCACTCACTTTCGGCAATACATTCAGCTTCTCTTCTACCTTGCCTAAAAGAATGTTTTTATTCACTCCTGCTTTTTCTAAAATATATGGTAGTGCATCTTCATCTGCATCCAACATACCTTTTAAAAAATGCAGTGTATCTAATTGCGGATGTGCATTATCAAAAGCTATTTGCTGTGCGTTGTTTAAGGCTTCAAGCGCTTTAACTGTAAAATTATTTGCGTTCATGGTTACTTATTTTTTTATTGATTTTGTAATGCCCTCAACAAGATATGAACCAAAGGATCAAAAACGGTAGAAACGTCAGTACAACACAATCTAACTGGAAAATCTGTCGCTAAAATTGCAAGTAATTTGCCAGAATGTCTGTAAGAAAGAAGAAAAAAACAAGCCCGAAAAAGCGCAACTAAAACCTCAGCCTTATGCAACATAAGCACAGCAACCATACATAAACAAACAAGCCGCATTTGTACCAAATGCGGCTTGTTTGTGTTGGAAACTACCTTGTTCAATCAAAGGTTAATGGGAAAACTTTTCAGCTTTTCAACTGCTCTTGCACCCATTTTTTCTTGCTGAACATATTCACTTTTACTTTTAAAAAAATGTTTGGAAAGAAACGCTTTATCCAATTCACCCACACAGCTTGAAATGGATGAAAGATATAGAACTTGCCCGCACCCGACTGTTCAAGAATTTTATTGGCAACAGTTTCGGCTTTCTTTTTGCCAATTGAGGTGGCATGTTCGGGGCCGCGATTATGCTGCATAATGTTGCTTTTGAAAAACGTAGGCAACACCACACTTACATGCACACCAAACGGGGCAAGCTCTACAAAAATAGATTCGGCATGAGCAATTACAGCAGCCTTGGTAACGTTGTACATACTCATATTGGGCATATTGGCAATACCTGCCATGCTTGCCACATTAATAATGGTGCCACTACGCTGTTTTTTCATTGCAGGAACAAAAAAATGAGAGCCATAAATTACACTCATTTGATTGATGCCAGTTATCCACTCCCAGTTTTCTAAACTATACTCTTCAAACAAACCGCCATCGCCCACACCGGCATTATTTATCAGCAAATCAATACCGCCATTGTTTGCAAGAAAGTCTTTCGCTGCGGCTTCGTACTGCGCTCGTTTCGATACATCAAAAACATAGTTGAACGCTTTACCTCCGGCTGCTTCAATTTCTTTTTTTGTAGCTTCTAATGGCGCAGCATTTATGTCTGTAATGCCTATTGTCCAACCTTCTTTTGCTAAAAGTAACGCAGCGGCTTTCCCTAAGCCCGAGCCTGCACCAGTAATAAACGCGCGTTTTGAAGAATACTTTTTGGTGAGTTGATACATGGATGAATGTTTAATAAATAGAACTTATGTTGCAGACAACTGTTTACTTCTTCTTTTTAAAGCAGGCGGTAAGCTCTGCTGGTTCTTGTGGCAGATATTTCTTTTTTACTGATTGCATTGCAGCTTGCACATCATTGCATGGATTACCAGTTTTAAAATAGTGTTTTACAAAAGCGCGATTCCACAATGCAAATGCATCATTTGGATAAAGCCTAAGGTAATTATCCCAAGCTTCGAGACAGCGGTTCAAATAATTTTTATCGTTATTGGCTATGGTAAAATACACAAGCCCTAACTGCCACAACGCCTCTTTGTCTGTTCCGTTTACTTTTAGTTTATCATCAACCGATTTAAACTTCAACAAGGCATCGGCAAAAGAATGGGTAGATAAGTAAGCCATAGAAAGTAACTCACCGGTAGGCTCGGGTTTTTCGCCTTTACCAAAGACAGTTGTTGCGCATAAAACAACAAGCAGCAAAATTGTTAATCGCATAAAAAAAAGATTGAATGCCAATGTTACTATTTATGATTGACAAATGGAATAAATTGAATTGCAAGCTACTTTGCAATTCAATTTCACAAACTGCATCGTGTGTTTTTTTTTGAGAAACACTGCAACAATAAAGTACAATAAAAAAGGTCGCTCAGAAAATACTGCGCGACCTTTTACTTAAACAAAAAATTACTTGTTATCAGTTTGCGCTATTGCGCTGCTGTCATCATTTTAAAGTCTTGAAAAATTCCATCAGAGTTTTTTACAACAATCTGGTAGGCATAATTTCCAGCCGAAAGTCCCAATGTTTTCAAGTCTATCGGCACATCGTGCCTACCGGGCGAAAGATTAGGCTTTACCACAGAGGCTACATTGCGACCCTGCAAATCATAAAATGCCAATGTTACATCGGCTGGGTGAATCAACTCTACAGGAATAACAGTTTCGGAAACGTAGGGGTTAGGAAAATTTTGACCTAATAAAAACTGCTTAGCATTCTCTTTTTCTATGTTTCCCATACCTGTTGTGCCATTGCCACGGACAGTTACTTCAAGATAAGAGTCGTAACCGTCATTTGTGCTATTTGGTGTAAGGGTTGCCACTTGATAAGCATAGCCATCAGAAAAGATATTATCTCCGGCCAAAGTGGTAGGGTCGGCACCTTTAGTATAATCGGTAGGATTTGCAGCATACAACGCCTGTTTATCGGCTACATTGAAAGTAAGTTGAGATATTGCCGAATAAGAAGAACTGATATACACTTGAAAATGAATGTGGCAGATTCGCCCATTGTACCAACCCGGAAAAATAGTAACAAACTCTACTTCGCCATTGGCATCGGTAATTTGATAACCGCGCAACCAAGTTTGCCCTACGGTGTTTGTAGTGTTTCCTACCTGTGTTGAATAGCCCGAATAAGAACCTCCTTTATCGCACTGCCAAATATTTACTCTTGCATTTTGCAATGACAAACAGTTGCCATCGCCAATAATTTTTAGCTTTAATTTTAGAAGCGTCCCTGTTCTGTCCTCTCTTATATCTTGTCTGAAATAATGTGAGTTTGTTGTCAAGTCGAGCGGAAACGGACCGGCAGTTTCGCTCGGAATTAAGCTGCAAGTTTCGCTTGCTTCGTTTGCGCTACTACCACTGGCAAGTATTTTACCCAATGGCATTACAGAAGTGATGCCGAGCAATCCTGTGGCTTTCAAAAACTCTCTTTTGTTCATTGATGTATGATTAGAAATTGATAAAAAAATGATTAAAAAACTTTTTCAAAAAAAGCCGTGCAGTATTACACTACACGGCTTTTTAAAGATATCAAATATTATTCCGCAATCAGCTTGCCTTTACCTATTACAACATTATTTTGTTTTAATTGATAAACATACAAGCCCGCAGCCATATTGTTACGTTCTACTTTCAGCACATTGCTGTCTGAAACATTTTGCTGCACCAACCTGCCTGCCATATCGCGCACTTCTAAATAAATAGGAGCATCGGCAGCGCCTGCAATGTTGATGTTGGTGAAATCGCGCATTGGATTTGGAGCAAGTGTAATGCTTACATTTCCTTTGTTCAAATCATCAACACTTAACGAGATGTCTATTGTATTCAAGGTTGTATTTGTTACAATAGGCTCGTTGAAATCGAAGTAAATAGAGGCCGTGTTTGTGATTTGAGTGCCTTGAGCAAGGTTTGGCAAAGCTTTTATTTTGTAACTTACAAAACCATGACTTTCTACTTCATTCGCATTGCTATCGGGCAACATGATATTGCTAAACAAGAAACTAACAAATTCACCTTCTCTTTGAATGTTCAAATTATGACTTGCATCTTTCAATTCAAAAGTACTCCAGTCTAAGTTTGCATTCAATGTATCTAAAATCACAACATTTACAGCAGGCGCAGTACCAGTGTTTTGAAAGCGAATGGTGTAAACCAAATCTTGTTCGTTGTTAGGTATATTTCCTTCGGGCGAAACATGCTTATCATTCGGGTCGTAAGAACCTACAACAGTTTGATGGGTAGTATCAATGTTGTTGGTCAAATTTGCTTCGGTACAAGAGCCATTGGTTGTAAACTCGGCAAAACTGAATACATGGTTACCCAATTGTGTATTTACTGGAACATTTAATCGCGCAGTAAATGACTTGTGAGTTCCTGGAGCAAGATTGGTAACATTCCAAGTAACAAATGCCGAGGCATTATCAAAGCTGGCTTGCGCTGGCGAAGCAGACTTAAACGTCAAGCCCGGTTCAAAATTAAATGTAAGCAAACCACCTGTGGTAACACCGTTAAGGTTGTAAACTTTGATGTTGTATATTGCTGTAAAGCCTGGGGTAACAGTACTTAATGGAATTAAATCTACCGCTACATCGCATTGGCTCGAAGGCACAACCACTCCAAAGTTATTGCCGCAATACACCTGCCCGGCTGTTGCAGCAGCCACAGTGTGCGATGCAGGAGAAGCAGCATAACCGGTATATGGTGCAGCAGGTGTGTAAGCAATGGTATAGGTTCCTGCAAGTTTGTTGAATACATAGTATCCACTGTTATTAGTATAAACTGTGTGCGTGCCTATTTTCACTGGTTGCCCGGCAATGCCCGGCTCGCCCGCATCTTTAATGCCATTACTATTAACATCCACATATACAAAACCACACAACTGAACATTGTTGTTTTTGAAACCAAAATTCAGGTTGCAAAGGTTTTGATTTGCAGCTACTGTAACTGTGTAGCAAACACCTTGATTAGGTGTAGAATTAGAATTGATAGGCACTGTGGCAACCCAACCCGAACCCGATGTAGTGTTTGCAACATACGCACAAACCTGATAGGTTCCGGCAGGCAAATGTTTTTCCCAATTACCTGTTAACGAATCGCTAAATAAAGTGATTTGCTGCCCATTACCGCTTATTGAAATATAAGCACGCAAACCATTTTCAGAAGAATCTTTAACGCCATTTCCATTTACATCGTTAAACACCACCCCGCAAAGTTTGCTATTTGCCGGAGCCGAAACAACTTTTGTAAATGACACGGCACATCCTGCGCTATCCATAACTGTTACAACAAAAACACCACCAACTGTTGCATTGATAGTTTTTGTTGTTTGTGGCGGAGTAGTATTCCACAAATAAGTGTATGGAGGTGTACCACCGGTTGCTACTGCTTCTAAAATAATTTGATTGTTTGGATTGGTAGATTGAATAACCGTAGCAACCAAGTTGCAACCAGCATTATTGCCCACTACAATTACATTACAAACAGAATCTTTACAAGCAGGCGCGTTTGGTTGAAAAATTTTGTGGCATACAGTGTAAGTGCCGGGTTGCGTGTATAAATGATCGGGACTAACAGCATTACTTGAAGAGCCATCGCCAAAAGTCCACTGATGCCCTAAGTTTGAAATGCCGGTGTTAGATGGAAAGAAATATACAACGGTTCCGTTTTGATAGCTGCTATCTGCCCATTGAAATCCTGCATTTAAATTGCATGGTGGTGTTGTGCTTAGAGTAACACAAAATGAATCTACACAATTTGAGCCTGTTGCCAAAACAACATGACAAATTTCTAAACCATTTATAGGCGCATTAAATTTATGTTTTGGAGCAGCATCGGTTGAAAACTGAACACCATTCACAATCCACTGATGCGAATAACCTGCAAGTGTAGATTGTGCAGGATTAAACTTCACAGTATCATTTGAAAGCATTTGATAAGAAAATTCAGCATTCGCTTTGCACACAATTATGCTTTTGCAAATTGAGTCTATACATACAGGTGAAAGGTTCGGCACTTCTACTTTTAAACAAAGCTGTTGCGAGCCATTTGGTACTGTAGGCGGCACATTAAAAGTTTTAGAACTGCCATTGCCCGAAGATTGACCAAGATAAATACCACCTAAATACCAATGGTGAATATTGGCAGTTGGATTGCCGCCTGTGGTAGCAGCAGTTACTTGCACAACATTGTTGCTCGGTTGGTTAATAGAAAAATCTGCTTGCACATTACATGTAGCACCACCACCTAAGTTTACTTGCTTACAAGTAGAATCAATACAATTAGTACCATCAACTCGCGCTTCTAAACACAAGGTTTGCACGCCAGTTAAACCTGCTGTAGAAATAGTAAATGAACAACCGGGACCATTACATGTGCCTTTTAAAACTCCATTTAAAAACCACTTATTGATGATAGTACTGCCAGGAGGAAAAAAACTATCGTTGGCAGTTGCAACCAATGCAGAACCTCCATTTGTAGCAAAGTTAAAATCGGCTTTTAAATTACACGGAACAGAAGTTGGCTGTACTGTTACATATTTACACTCTGTTTTGTAGCAACCTAAATTGTCCATAATTTTCAAACAAACATTGTAAGTGCCGGCAGCCGGAAATGAGTAAGTAGGATTTTGCAACGTGGAAGTATCGTTGTTTCCAAATGTCCAGTAATACTTCAAAGGAGGATAGTTGCTGCTATAGTTTGCACTAAATGCAGTATTCAAGCCACTACTTGTAAAATTCCAATTGCCTTGAATGTAATTGGGACAATGAAAAACTACTTGCTTACAAATAGTATCGGTACAAACATTTACATTGTTATTGTCTGCCGCAACAATGCTAAGGCACACATTGTAAGTACCCGGTGTTGTAAAATTCTTAGTTGGATTTTGTAACGAAGACGAATCGCCATTGCCAAATTTCCATTTCCAACTAACAATATTGTAGCCTTGCGCAGCAAACGAGGAATCCGAAAATACAAACACACCGTTTGGATTTACATTCCAATAAAAATCGGCAAAACAAGCTGACTGTGCTTTTGCCGAAATTGCAGATACTGCTATTAAGCAGCAGGCAATTAAGAATTGAGTGAACTTTTTCATACTAAACAGATTTTGATAAATAATTGTTTGCAAGGCAGATGATGTTGCTGATGTGAATGTACGATGGCTTTACTAAAACGGGGAAGATGATTGAAAACTATCTTACCACTTCAATGTAGCGATTTTGTTTTACCGAATTACTTTAGCAGAAAGCCATTGTCTATAGTTCAACAACTCGCTTTCTTCGCCTTCAAAAACTTTTGCAGGAGCAACAAATGCCTTTATCAATCTAATGCTTAACTTATTCGCTTTCCAGTCTTTTTCAAGCATCCTTTCTAAAATATTGAGGAAAGATTTATCGCGGCTATTCTCTTGCTTTTTTAGCACCAATGAGAACTGTTTTCTTACTTGTCCAAGCCTATTTTTAAATACTTGAAAATCGCCACTTTCATACTGCATGATCAATTCTGCCACTGCCACTTTCAGTTTGAACGTTTCCGATGCATTTCGGTAGCTATCATTCAAATACAACCTAACTAATTGCCTGATGGCATCATTGTACTTCCTCCTTTCAAACAACAAGGTTGACTTGTTCAACAAGATGAACTGTTCATAATAACTATTCTTCAATTGCTTCATGGCTTTATCTAAATCATCTAAAGCTCGAATAGCTTTGTCTATATCGGTGCGAGCATAATTGATGTAAAGCGAATTGTAGTAATAAAAAACATACTTATCGTAATGCAACTTGTTGAAAGCTTTTATCTCTTCGCCTAATTGCTCGGCATACACCAACGACTCGGCATATTTTTCGTTTCTAAAAAGTGCATTGATGAGGTAAACCATCATTTGCAACTTGGTGTCGTGGTTATTCTTATCGAACCAATTCTCAAGCGAAAAAGCATCTATGGTTTTGTACATGAACTTTTCTAACTGCTGGCTTACCGCACGATAAAGCCGAGTTTGAAAAGTTTTGCTTTTGCGCAACGAATGGTCGCCACTAAACTGTTTAATGGAAGTTTCGAGCATATCAACTAATGCAGAGGGTTTGCGCTCGAATGTTTGAGAGGTTTTTAAACGATACAGCACCGCAGCCAATGTTTGATCCATAGCGCGCAAGCGATTCAGCTTATCGGCATTCAGCTTTCGTTTTTCAATAAACTCTTCAGGGTTAATTTCTACAAAATCGTTGGAGAGGCGAATAAAATTGGCATACACAATATCAAGCAATTCAAAATTTTCGGCAGCAAGTGCTTTTTTTTCGGCACGCTTTAAAAAATAGATAGACAATTTAAGATTGTTGCGCGACTGCAAAATGTTGAACAGCATCAACTGCCGATACAAATTGTTGGTATCGGTTTTATCGCCATGCAATAGCGCAAGCGCATCGCACACATCTTCTTGCAAACGGTTTTTAAGGCGGTAGTAAGCGTTCTTGTCGCTTTTGCCGTAGAGTTTTTTTGCGGCTGCATCATCGTCAAATTGTGCGCCACTCTTACGCATCATATCAAACAACTTTTCATCTTTTCGCTCGCTGGGGGTGGCAATGCGAGTAAGATAAATTTTGAAGTATCTTGCTTCTTCTTTAGTAAGCAACCCTACAACTTGTAGCAGAATTTCCATAACTCAAATGTATGTTGAATAAGTAAGATTTTGCAAAATGATTACAACCAAGCAAACAACCCTTGCTTATCTTTATGCTACTACTATGAAATTATACCATTTGCTATGAAAAAATATCTGCTGTTCGCATTGCTGTTTATCTGCTGCATGTTTTCATTAAAAGCACAGCTGCGCATGGAATTCAACACAACTCTAAACAACACTCCGTTTAGAGTTGCATACGGAGATTCTGTTACGTACAGAGTATTTATCATCAATCAAGATTCAACAACACTTGCGGGCGATGTATATGCGGGATTTACAGGCAGCAACAGCGGCACGCCCGGCAGCGCATTCTTAGGCTCATTTCAGATAGCTCCAGGTGATACAGCACACACCTCAATTTCGATAGAGGTTACTCCGGCATACTTTAAAGTTGGACCCGAAGTAGTTGTGGTGTGGCCAATATTTGATGGCTTTAATGGTACACAACTTGCAGATTTTATTTTGGTGCGCGACAACACATCGGCAATAAACGACTTTGACAGTGAAATACAAAAAATCGTTATCAGAAATGGCAATGTTTATATTGATGATTTACAGCTTAAACAAGTAAGAATATTTGACCTGTCGGGCAGAATTGTTTCAGACTTTGCACCCGAACAATCTTCTTTTCCTTTGCCACCATTGGCTCGCTCTATTTATGTATTGCAGTGCATTACAACCGACAATAAAAATATAGTTGTAAAATTCATAGAGAAGCGGTAAACATTATCGTTCAAAACCACTTATTGCCAATCAAGAAAACAACACATCGCTAAAGGCCGGTGTTTTATCGAATACTGCTTTAGCAAACGGGCATAACGGCAATATTTTAATGTGCTTTGCTCTTGCGTATTCTACTGCCGCATTTACCAATTTCTTGCCCAATCCTTTGCCTTCGTTACCTGGATGAACAACCGTGTGATCAATAATAATCTTTGTTTCACCAGCAGAAGAGTAAGTCATATAAGCTACTTCTTTTCCATCTTCTTCAATAAAGAATTTGCCGTTGTTGCTTTGTAGTTGATGTTGAACTTGCATAACTCAATATTACACATCTTCTGGCATAACAAATAGAATCTTCGCGCCTTTCAAAAAAAGACTTTTACCAATATGTTTACCTTAAAAATTCACCAATACCCTGCCATTGATTCTGCGGTTGGTAAGGTAGTTAGGTACGGCATATTGATTATTGGCAACATCGCGCACCCAGATGTAAGACACGGTATTAGAAATGCCCAACACATTAAATACCTCGAGCGAAACCCACACGCTTTTAAGCATTACGCCAAAGCCTGTTTTTTTCTTTGCCCAATCGCTACTCCAAAGCTGCCCAAGAAAACCAATATCCAATCTGCGATATGGCGGCACACGAAGCACATCTCGGTATCTATTATTGTCGGGCGGACCAAACGGCAAGCCGGTTCCAATAAGCAAACTGAGGTTTACTTTTATGTACTTAAACTTAGGAATATGGTCTTGAAAAAATAGCGCAAAATTCACCAATTGGTCGGTAGGGCGCGGTATATAACCGGGATTTACTGTTGCCGAATCTACAATTACATCGCGGTAAGTGCGTGTGTTGGGAACCTCCTTGCCGGTGCTATCGTAATAAACCGTGTATTTATCGCCAATTACATCTTCTCCCGTTTTTAAAAAGCTCAAACTTATCCACGATTCATCGCCTTCGGCAAGTTCGCCATTAAGACGAAAATCAATACCTGCGGCATAACCTTTAGCTTGGTTTTCTCCATAATAACGAATCAAAACATTATCAAATTCGTAAGGTACTAAATCCCACAAATGTTTGTAGTAAGCCTCGGTTACAAAACTAAAAGGGCGCTTCCACAACTTGAAAGCATAATTGAAGCCTGCCACTACCTGTGCCGATTTTTGCGAGCGCAAATTGGTATTTACTTCTCCTTTCAAATTGCGCATTTCGCGATAAAATGGCGGCTGATAATACAAACCTCCGGCAACATTTATTACAATATCTGCCTTGCTTCGCGGCTTTACCGAAAACTGCACCCGTGGCGAAATAGTAAGCAGCTCTTTATTTAAATCCCAATAAGAATAGCGCAAACCATAAGTGAAGCTATACTTTGTGCTATCGCCAAATTTCCAAGTGTCTTGAATGAAAGCACTAAAGCGATTTGATTTTAGCGTAGCACTTGATTTTAAGGAATTATTCAAGCGTACATTTTCGCCATCGGTAGTAAAAGGGAAAGAGGGTAACGAATATCCGGCACTATCCAACCTATCCCACTCGCTAATCTTATCTTGAATAAACTCGCGCTTGTAATCTACACCCCATTGCAAATTGTGGCCGCCTTTAAACCAACTGCCGCGATGAGCCGCCACATACACTTCGCTGCGCAGTGTGTTGCGCGCCCAGCTTTGCAAACCACCCACACCAAGGCTATACAAGTTTTCGCCAAAACTTTCTTTGCTAAAATCGCTTTCTACTTGGCTCAAATAATACTCGCCTAAAATATCGTAAGCCTCCTTTTCGTTGTTCAAATATGCTGAACCCAACAGTTTCAAACTTAGATTTTCATTGGGCATATACTTTAAGGCAACACCATTCATCAAGGTTTGATAACGGTCGGCTTCGCGCCCCTCAAAGTACACGGTTAGGCGTTTTACATCGGTGATATAACCAAATGTGGTTTCGCGCTGCACGGGCTTAAAATCGAAGCGATTGCGCGAAAACTGTGTAATGATTTCCGAACTCCATTTTTCGTTCCACTGAAAAGTAAAATAGCCTTGAACATCTAAAAAATTGGGACTGTACTGACCGGAAGTTTCTAAGCTTTTTAAAATGTATTGACTTAGCCTTTGGCGAACACCTACAATAAAAGTAAAGCGTTGCTTCTTATCGAATACACCTTCTAAATGCCCGCTAAAACCAAGTAAACTTGCACTAAAAGAGCCGCCAAACTTTTTGGGTCTTTTGTAAGTTACATCCATCACCGAACTCATTTTATCGCCATAACGCGCCTGAAAACCACCAGAGGTGAACTTGATGTTTTGAACCATGTTGGGGTTTGCAAAACTTAAACCCTCTTGCTGCCCACTGCGTATCAAAAAAGGGCGGTAAACTTCAAAGTCGTTTACATAAACCAAATTCTCGTCAAAATTCCCACCACGCACACTGTAAGCACTACTCAACTCATTGCTTTTTTGCACACCAAGCGCTTGTGCCGAAAGATATGCCTCAATACTTTCGTTTACGGTGGGCAGCAACTGCGACTTTACATTTATCTCTGTAGTACTTGCCTCTTGCCGCTTTGTGCGGTCAATAATTTCAACTCCTTCAAGTTGCTTTACTTTTGTTACAACTTCGGCATCAAGCACATAAATTTCGTTGGGCTTTACCGAAATTTTTTCGCGTATAGTTTCGGTATTCAACGATGAAAAAACCAAGGTTATCAGCTTATTGGCAGGCACCTTTACTTCGTATTCGCCTTTATCGTTAGAGTTGCTGTAAAAGCGTTGATTTTCTTCTACCACAACACTCACAATTGCGGGCTTGCCATCGGGCAAAAGCACCTTGCCTTTCACAAGCCCGGTTTCTTGGGCAAAGGCTACAATTGATGCAACAGTAAAAAGCAGGCAGGTAACAATTCTCAAAAACATCCGCAATGAAACGTTGATCTATTTACTTTAGTATGGCAAGCCATTCATAATTATTAAGAGTGCGATTATACAACGTTCTGTTTATAGGTTGTTCAGATTTTTGTATCAATTACACCAGTGCTTTACAAACAAACTCAATATTGAGGGCTGTGTTGCGTTGTTTTGCTATGTTTACACCAATAAAGTTTCAAAAAACAATGGGTCTGAGGTTTGTACTTTCATTTTGGCTTGTATGGATAGCATCAACCACTTTTTCGCAAGAGTTGAAATGCAAGGTTTCGGTAAATGGGCAACGAATTACCAATGTTGACGCTTCTATTTTTAAAACAATGGAGCAACAGATTTTCGACTTTATGAATGCCCGCACTTGGACCCAAGATGTATATGCACAAGAAGAAAGAATTGATTGCAGTTTGTTTATCAATCTCGAAAGTTCGCCTTCGCAAGATGTGTATTCTGCATCGGTGGTAATTTCTTCATCGCGCCCTATTTTCAACAGTAGTTACAGCTCTACGCTTGTCAATTTTCAAGATAAAGATTGGCTGTTTACTTATGTGCAAAATCAGCCATTAGAGTTCAACATCAACACCTACAATGGAAATCTATCATCCATCCTCGCATTTTATGCCTACATGATTATTGGTTTAGATGCCGAAAGTTTTATGAAAGGTGCTGGCGCAAAATATTTTACTATAGCCGAAAACGTAATGAACAACGTACCGAACAACTCGCCCGAAGCTAAGGGATGGCGACCATTTGACGGCATTAGAAACCGCTATTGGATGATAAATAATTTGATGGGTGGAAAGTATGAGAATTTCAAAGAAGCAATTTACAAATATCATCATTTGGGAATGGATCAGTTTTATGAAAAACCTGATGCTGCCAGAACAAACATCACTGCCGCCATTGGTAGTTTAGAACAAATTGCGCGCGACAATCCAAACAATGTTTTGCTCAATATGTTTATGCAGGCAAAAAGTGATGAACTTATGAGTATTTTTTCGGGTGCGCCACAAGGCGAAAAAAGCCAGGCGGTAATAACACTTCGCAAAATAGACCCCTCCAACGCATCAAAATACGATGCCATTTTAAAGAATTGAAATCCGCCAATCACAACTAAACCCGTTTGTATTTTCTACTTATATCTTGGGTGAAATTGCATAATGGTGCTACGCAAAAACTCGCGATCTAAATGCGTGTAAATTTCGGTAGTTGTGATGGACGCATGACCCAACATTTCCTGCACTGTGCGCAGGTCGGCACCACCTTCAATTAAGTGCGTGGCAAACGAATGGCGAAAAGTGTGCGGAGAAATCACTTTTTCAATTCCAATTTTAGTCGCCTGTTCTTTGATGATGTAAAAAATCATCACACGCGAAAGTCGCTTGCCGCGTTTATTCAAAAAAACAATGTCTTCTTCCCCTTTTTGAACAGCAATTTGTGTGCGCACAAAATCAAGGTAATTACTCAACTGCTTAGCAGCCTCTGAACCAATAGGCACAATGCGTTCTTTATCGCCTTTACCCACTACTTTCACAAAACCTGCCTGAAGATACAAGTTCGAAATTTTCAAATTCACCAACTCGCTTACACGCAAGCCGCAGCTATACAACACCTCCAACATCGCACGATTTCGTTGCCCTTCGGGCTTGCTCATATCAAGGCTTTCTAATACAGCTATTGTTTCGGTTACCGAAAGTGTATCGGGCAATTTACGCGCAAGTTTTGGCAACTGTAGCAACTCGGCAGGGTTTGTTTTTACTTCATCTTCGAGCAAAAGATACTTCCAAAATGCACGCAGCCCCGATACAATTCGCGCTTGAGAATGTGCATCAAACCCCAGTTCATTCAACTGCTTCAAAAAACTTTGCAATTCTTTCAATGAAACTTCCTTTACACTAATGTTTGAATACTCGTGCGCAATAAAATTTTCTAATTTCATTACATCGCGCTGATAAGCCTCAATAGAATTTTCGGATAGCGATTTTTCTAACTTTAGATAATTAAGAAAGCCTTTAATAAATGGTTGCCAACTCACAAATGCAAAGAAGTAAATTCAACCGAACCTATTAGCTTTGCGCATCACAATACAATTGTGCATTGTACAATATAATTAAGCATGAAAAAAATAATCATCATCAACGGTCCCAATCTAAACCTGCTGGGCAAGCGCGAAACAGATATATACGGCACTACCACTTTCGAAGATTTTTTTGATGATGTAAAAGACATTTACAATGGCGAGGTAAACCTCAGCTACTATCAAAGCAATGTAGAGGGCGAGTTGGTAAATAAACTACAAGAAACAGGCTTTAGCTTTGATGGCATTATTTTGAATGCCGGGGGTTACACGCATACCTCTGTTGCCATTCGCGATGCCGTGGCGGCAATAAAAACCGCTGTGGTGGAAGTTCACATTTCTAACATTTACGCCCGAGAAGAATTTCGCCAACACTCACTTATTTCTGCTGTTTGCAAAGGCACCATAGCCGGCTTTGGTTTAGACAGCTACATATTGGCATTAGATAGTTTTTTGGATTGAAATAGCTTTGTTCAACAACAAAAAATAAAGCAAAATCAACTATTCTTGCAGCCTTTCTTAAGCAAAAAATATGAGCAACAATAATTTAGACCGCAGCATTGCGCCAGCCATTCACAGCATCGAAACCGTAGAGTTGCCCAATGTTGAGCAGCTTGTTTTAGATAACGGATTGAAGGTATATGCGCTAAATGCCGGAGAGGAAGATGTGGTTAAAATTGAGTTTGTGTTTAAAGCCGGCAAATGGTACGAAAATCAAAACTTGGTTGCCGACCTTACTGCCCGCATGTTGCGCGAAGGCACTGCCAACAAAACCGGCAAAGAACTTGCCGATTTTTTCGATTTCTATGGCTCTAATTTCAACACATCATCGGGCAATGAACTGGCAACAGTAAGTTTGTACTGCCTCACAAAATATCTGGAAGTGCAGCTACCTGTTTTGTTTGAAATATTTACTCAGGCAGCTTTTCCGGAAAGCGAATTGCAAACCATTTGCGCCAACCGCAAACAACGCTTATTGATTGAATTGGAAAAGAACGACTTCTTAGCCAACAGATATTTTTCTCAAGCACTGTGGGGCACAAAACACCCCTACGGCAGAATTACAGAAGCAGCCCAGTTCGATGCTATTTCAACAGCACATTTACACTCATTTTACAAACAGAATTTTCATGCGGCCAACGCGTTTGTAATAATTGCCGGAAAGTTTGACAGCGGTTTATTGAAAACCCTCAACAACATTTTTGGCACAAAAGAATGGATAGGGAACAAGGCTGCAGGCAACACTTTTGCCCCTGAGCCAAAAGCCGAACTTGTTTATCACGAAGACAGAAAAAACAGCGTACAAAGTGCATTGCAAGTGGGCAATACCACCATCAACAAAACACATCCCGACTTTGTAAAATTTACTGTAATGAACACCATATTTGGCGGCTACTTCGGTTCGCGTCTTATGGCAAACATCCGCGAAGAAAAAGGCTACACCTATGGCATTCATTCATCCATTGCCTCTTATCCCAACGGTGCATTTATAGAAATTTCGAGCGAAGTAGGCACGGAAGTACGCCAAGCTACTTTAGACGAAATACGCACCGAAATAGAATTGATGCGCACCGAAGAGGTGGATAGCGAAGAATTGGCAACCGTGAAAAATTATATGAGTGGCAGAATTCTGCGCAGTGCCGATGGAGCACTCCGTTTTTCCGACACGCTAAAAGGCTTACTGCTTTACAACCACGATGGAGCTTACATACACGCTATGCTGAAGGAAGTGCAAAATACTACCGCACAAGATGTGTTACAACTCGCCAATAAATATTTAGACTACAATAAAATGTATAAAATAACCGTAGGGTAGAACCTTGTTCTACCGCCCGTCTCCATCTAACAAATTACCTAAGCCGCCAAGTAAACCTCCTTCTTCTTTTCGGCCACCGGTTTGTGGTGCGTATTGAATGATACGCGATGCCAAACGCGAAATGGGCAGCGTTTGCAACCACACCTTTCCGGGGCCTCGCAACACTGCGTAAAACAAACCTTCGCCACCAAAAATGGTATTTTTTATACCGCCAATAAACTGAATGTCGAAATTTACTTCTTTGGTGTAAGCCACCACACAACCCGTATCAATTTTAAGCTGCTCACCGGGCAGCAATTCGCGCTCTATGATATGCCCACCGGCATGAACAAAAGCCAAGCCATCGCCCTCTAATTTTTGCATAATAAAGCCTTCGCCACCAAACAAGCCTGTGCCCAATTTTCTTTGAAACTCAATACCTACCGAAACGCCTTTTGCAGCACACAGAAAAGCATCTTTTTGGCATACAAATTTACCACCAAGAGCTTTCAAATCAATAGGTACTATTTTGCCGGGATAGGGCGATGCAAATGCCACGTGCGCTTTGCCGCCACCGTTGTGCGTAAATGCTGTCATAAACAAACTCTCGCCAGTAAGCAATCTTTTACCCGCATTAAAAACTTTACCCAACAAACCACTGCTATTGCTGCTGCCATCGCCAAAAATGGTTTCCATTTGCACACTATGGTCGGAATACATAAACGCACCGGGTTCGGCAATAACTGTTTCGCCCGGATCCAATTGCACTTCCACACACTGCATTTCTTCGCCTAAAATTCTGTAATCTATTTCGTGATTTGTACGCATAATTTTTTTATTTGTAAAGACAAGAATAATTGATGTTCCAATAACAAATCACCAAAATTCTCTAAAGCGATTGGCTTAATCGAATTGCCATCCAGCTCATAGATGCAACTGAATATTTTAAAGCATCTTCGTCAATATTAAAGGTTGAAGTATGAATGGCAGCGGTAATTCCTTTGGCGACATTGCCCACTCCTAATCTAAAAAAACAAGCCGGAACATGATGTGTGTAAAACGCAAAATCTTCGGAACCCATCCTTTGCAAAACATCAATGGCTGCCGCCTCGCCAAGCACTTCAGCAGCAGCATTTTTTGCTATTGATGTAACCAACTTATCATTCACCAATACCGGGTAACCAAGCAAAATATTTACCTCGCACTTGCAACCGTATTCTGCTGCTGCCTTGACCGCAAGTTGTTCAATTTCTTTATGCAATACAAAACGCAACGATTCATCAAAACAGCGCAGCGTGCCGGCAATTTTTACTTCATCGGGCACCACATTGGTTGCCCCTAAGCCTTGTATGTTTCCAAAATTTAAAACCACAGGCTCTTCGGCATCACTTACTTTCTGCAACTCCAGCAACACAGCCGATGCGCCAAAGAGTGGATTTATAGTATTATGCAATTGTGCTGCATGACCACCTTTTCCAATAACGGCAATATAAATTTCATCGCTGGAGGCCATAAACTCACCAGTATGAAAACCTATTTTACCCACTTCAATTTCGGGCGAAACGTGTAAACCCAATAAAAAATCGGGCTTGGGATTTTCCAAAACTCCTTCAGCTATCATTGCAGGTGCGCCACTCGGAATTTTTTCTTCGCTTGGCTGAAAAATAAACTTAAAAGTACCATTTAACTCACTGCGCAAACCGCTCAATATTTTTGCAACACCTAGCAAATTTGCCGTATGTACATCATGCCCACAAGCGTGCATTTTACCTGCATTATTCGAGCGATACACTACTTCATTGGTTTCGTGAATTGGAAGTGCATCCATATCTGCCCGCAATGCCACACAAACACTTTCGGGCTTGTTGCACTTCAACAAACCTACCACTCCTGTTTTAGCAACTCCAGATGTAACTTCTATGCCAAACGAGCGCAGTTTTTCTTCCACCATATCTGATGTAAAAAACTCCTCAAAAGCCAACTCGGGATTAGAGTGGATTATTCTGCGCCATTCAACCACCTCGCTGTGTGCAGATTCGGTAAGTTGAAGTATTTTATCTTTCATAAGTGTGAAGAAATATCAGCAATTACTTTATGCAACTGACTTTGACTTCGCTCGGCATCCAACTAATTCAAAACAATATTCACTACCTCGTAAATATCATCTACTAAGTGTGTGTGTTTTGATTTTTCGAGCAAGGTTCTTGGCTGTACTCCGGTTGTTAAGCCAATTACATACTTGCATCCTGCAGCAGTGCCTTCGTTTAAATCGCTTTGGGTGTCGCCAATTTTCGCAACCTCTTTTGCATCCTTTACACCGGCAAGCTCCATTGCTTTTACAATCAAATCGGGATGCGGTCTGCCATTGCTTACCTCATCGCTTGCCACACTAAAATCTATCACTTGCTGAATATCCCAACCCAATCTATCTATAACTACATCTACAACATCGCGCGTAAAACTGGTGGCCAATGCCACTTTTACATCGGCATTTTTTAGTGCAAGCATGGCGCGAACAGCATTTAGCTTTCCTTTTACAGCTTTACTGTTTGTGTAAAAATCGAGTATTGTTTCTTTAAAATCGGCATAAATAGTATTCACCAATTCATCAAGATTATCAGGTGTATCTTCAAACAATTCATCCAGCAACTCACGTATAGCAACAAGCTTAGGAATGCCCATTTTCGTGTTTGCATGTTTGTGCGAAATGTACAAATCTTGTTTTTCAAATGCCTTTACAAGTGCATCTGCTACAAAATCTTTGTCTTCTAGTGTTGTGCCTGCCATATCAAACACTGCAAGTTTTATTGCCATATCAACTAAGTAATTTTGTGCAATGTTATTTCATCGAAGTGTTATTGCAAAATCGTTATATGCACATAATGTTTTCGTAATACCGCTGCCTTTTTACTATTATTGCCGCTGCAAACTGTTCTTTTAGAATACGAGGGGGATTAGCTCATTTGGCTAGAGCGCTTGCATGGCATGCAAGAGGTAATCGGTTCGACTCCGATATTCTCCACATTTAGTTAAGGGTTTCAAAATATTTTGAAACCCTTTTTTGTTTCATTCTTTTGCAATATGAAAGCTAAAAGCACCAGCTATCCTAAAGATAAAATAAATGTATTGCTGCTCGAAAACATCAGCGATGCCGCTGTTGAAGAGATTAAAAGCGAAGGCTACAACAGCATTAAAAAAATAAGTGGCGCGTTAAGCGAAGCCGAGTTGATGAAAGCTGTGAAAGATGTTCATCTACTGGGCATTCGGTCTAAAACGTTAGTTACAGAAAAAGTGTTAGCCAAAGCAAACAAACTATTGGCAATAGGCTGCTATTGCATTGGCGTAAACCAAGTAAACATGGCTGCGGCCACCAACAACGGAGTAGCTGTTTTTAATTCGCCATACTCCAATACGCGCTCTGTGGCAGAGTTGGTAATGGGGTTAAGCATCATGCTGATTCGCAAAATTGCGGACAAAAACAAAGCTGCGCACGAAGGCATTTGGTTAAAAGAGGCAAAAGGAAGTTTTGAATTGCGCGGTAAAACATTAGGCATAGTTGGTTATGGCAACATTGGTTCGCAGGTAAGTGTGCTGGCAGAAGCGCTGGGCATGAACGTGCTATTTTATGATGTAGAAAGTAAGTTACCACTTGGCAATGCGCAAAATGCAAGAACTTTAAAAGAGTTGCTGAGCAAATCGAATATTG
>CAZYXR010000043.1:15013-27107 GCA_964650845.1 uncultured Chitinophagaceae bacterium | reverse complement strand
AACAAAACGCTGTTTAAAAGTTTGGAGCATGATTCTTTTACACATTGCTAAATTGCATTGTGCAAACAAAGAAAGTTTTTAGGTTAGATGACGATATTCCACAAGCTCCCTTTAGGCTGATTGGTGTGGGTGCTACCTTGAAATATTATTTGTTTTGCCATAGGTTAAACAATTTGTGGCAAATTGATTTTCAATCTATTGCACCTGTTATTATAAAAAATAGCAAAGGCAAAAAATCGGAATTCTTTACCTTGCAAGCTACAAGCGAGGATGCGAAAACGGTTTTTACTTTGTTTGTTAATAAAGATGCAGGGCAGTTTTTATTGCCCGAGGCTGCCAACTACGATTTTGTTTTGAAGGTGGAAGGGGAGCTGGGAGACGAGGATGTGAAAATGTTGTGTGGACAAATAATGGAAATAAATGGAGTGTTGCTTGCTACCGAAATTGCTATTGATAAAGTAAAGCATTCCGGTAGGCTGATGCGGTCCGAATAGTTAGAAGGATTCGTATTGGTGTATGATGCCGCTTATTTCGCGCTTTTGCTCTAACATTCCGTTCTGGTCAAAAATGTATTCGTACATGCGCCACGCGGTTTTAATTTTTCCGTAAAGTTCAATTTCGTATTTATGAGTTACTTGGGTTTGTTCATCATTTTGTGCCATTCTTTTTATCAGTTCCAAATGGTTGCCTGTTAGTTGCAGTTGAACTTTTGCAAGATTGAACTTTACGAAGTGTTGGTGCAATACTTGGTGGATTCTTTTTATTGCCGAAGTGGGTATTTTATTTTCTTCGATTGATATTTCGATATCTTCCAACACTCCGGTTGAATCAAACTCGATGCTTACGGGTAGATTATTCCATATAGCTTTGGTTTCATAACTTTTGCTGGTGAAGTTGATTTCTTTTACCCAGTTTAAAATTTCTACATTCAAGCTTTGGGTAAATATTCGTGCTTTTAGTGGGGCTAAATTGCTGTCAATAACTATTTCTTTTTCATACTTGATATCCTCTTGACAGTAACCGATAAGCGGTATAATACAGTACAATAAAAGAAAAATAAGATAGTGTTTCATTGTTTAGTAAGATGAAAGTAGGCTTTTATTAAATATTTCTACCTTCCGTTTAAATATTGAAGCGCATGAAAGTTGTTACGGTGTTCTCTATATTGCTTGTTTCTATAATGCAACTGTTTGCGCAAAGTAATGCCTGTGTAAGCAATAGATACAAGGAGCAAGTGTTTTCGTCTGTTACAAAAACTTCGCAAGTGTATTATGGCACAGCCGACCCTTATGGTGCAATTGTTCAAGCGCAAGATTTATATGTAGATATTTATGAACCTACAGGCGATACTTTATCGAATCGCCCGGTGATGGTATATGCTTTTGGTGGGGCATTTTTAATTGGCGATAAAAATCAACCTCCCATACCTGAGTATTGCACCACATTTGCCAAAATGGGTTTTGTGGTGGTGGCAATAGATTATAGAATTGGGTTTAATGTGGTAAGTACCGAAAGTGCTGTGCGTGCTGTGTATCGCGCTGCGCAAGACTTGCGTGCTGCGGTGCGGTTTATTTGCCAGCGGCATCAGCAATATCGTATTGATACTGCCTCGGTAATATTAACGGGTAGTAGTGCAGGTTGTTTTTCGGGTTTGCATTCTACTTATTTTGAAGAAAGCCAACGGCCGCTTTCTACTTTTGGTATTTTGTTAGAGCCTGCCGATTTGGGTTGTTTTGATTGCTCGGGAAATGCCGATTTTGGAAAGCGACTGCCTAAAATTCGCGCAATTGTAAATCATTGGGGAGCGATTTTAGATACATTGTTGATTGAAAACACACCGGATGAAAATTGCCCAGTAATATCTTTTCATGGCGATGGCGATGCGTTGGTTCCTTATAATTCGGGCAATCCGTTTTCGTATCCTGTTTTTCCGGTGGTTTATGGTAGTGTGCCTATTCACAAGCGGCTCGATAATTTAGGAATAAAAAACAAGTTGGTATCCTTGGTGGGCGAGGGGCACGAACCCTGGCTGTTAAACACTTCGTTGTTGGATACTGCATACAAGCACATTGGTGCTTTTTTGTATGAATCGCTTATGCCAAAACCACAGCAACTTACTGGCGATTCGCTTGCTTGTGTTGGAGCCGAAGTAAGTTTAATAGCAGCGTTGCGCGATAGAAGTACCTATTGCTGGCAGGTGCAAGGTAGTGCCGCTGCATCGGTAAGCGTTGCCAACAATCGGCTTAGTTTTTCTTGTGTAGATACTGGTTGGGTAACGGTTACTGTTACAGAAAAAAATTATTTGGATGTTGCATCTGAACCGGTAATTTTTAAAGTGAAAGTGCTGCCAAAACCGCTTGCAGGTTTTTCGGTAACTGCCAATCAAATGACTGTTGTGATTAAAGATTCATCAAGTAATTTCACTTCAAAGTTATGGGATTTTGGCGATGGTTTTGCAACCAACGGAAGTGTAAATACATATAGTTACGCCACACCGGGTAGTTATGAAATTACCCAAATTGTTGCCAATGCCGCTTGTGCCGATTCTGCCATTAGAATAGTTGAAGTTGATACATGCCCGGTGGCTAATTTTACCCATCAATTCAGCAGCGACTCTTTGCTATTGTTTGCCGATAGCTCAAATGCAATAGATTTTTTGTGGAGCATTTCGGGCAGCAGTAGTTATGGGCAGCAAGCTGTTGCTACTTTGCCTGCAAACGAAACTGTTGCGATTTCGCTTACTGTAACTAACAAACTTGGTTGCAGTAATAGTGTAGTTCAATTTATTACTAATCATGTTTCTGGCGGAGTGATAGCTGTTGATAGAACAAAAGAGCCTTTGTTATATCCCAATCCATGCAGCGATTATGTGATAATAGACGTGGCTCAACCTATTCCTGTATCATACACAATTACAGATATGCTTGGAAGTGTAAAATTATCGGATCGTTTTTTTAAAAGCGCAAAAGTGGATGTGAGTAATTTGCCGCCAAGCGCATATCTTGTGCGAATAAATGTATTGAGTAAGCAGATTCTAAAGAAGATAGTGAAAATGTAAACTTGTTGAAGTAGCTTTTTCTGTTTTCTGTTTACAGAGTTGAGGTTAGTTTATCGTTTTGGGCATTGCCGAAGGTGATGTTTTTTGCACAAAAGTTCAATCGAAGAACAAATGTTGAACCTTGTGCAAATGCCCAATCGAAGCCTTTTATCCCCGCTTTTGCCAATATCTTGCGGCTGTTGTACAACTAAGAAATTAGAGATAACAAAAAGTACTCGCTGAAGGTAGATAAAAATGGATGTTGAGATTATTAGAGAAATCCAGATTCAAATATTCAGCTCTCAAGACTCTTTAAGATTGAGTTTTAGTTGTGCAACGACCACCTTGTTACAGGCCGTGCATTTGTCAATCGTGCTATTGTTCGTTATCAAATTATTTCCCATTTTTCGATGTCGCCTTTGATAATTTTAAAAATTGGATGCTGTTCAACCTTTTTCATACTTTTTAAACTGTCGAACTTTTCTTGGTCTCTACTTTTTAGTTTATTGAGTAAATGTTCTGTTTCATTTTTCATTTGTCCGCTCGTTACGTTCATAAGAATAGGTTCAAAATTCCAATCAATTTTTTCCTTGTCGAAATTATAGTTTCTTGTCAATGCTTCCTTATAAACTGTCGCCAAGTATTGGTTAATTCCGTCAACAGGTTTGTCAGTTCGCTTAAACCTGTCAAGTTGTGGATGATTTCGATAGCCTTTTGTCTTACCCTCAAGAACGTGTTTGGCAAGAAGTGTTTCTCGCCATAATGCCACAAGTCCTTTTGTGTCTAAATACTTTGGATGAATTGACCATATTCTCATTCGTCTATATGTCGTAAATTATTGTCAAGAGTTCAAATTAATTAAGTGTCGTTAGTTGGTAAGTCGTCCGTTTGCATTGCCTGTATCTTGCGAATAATACACATCCATTTCATCTAAAATAGCAACAATATCGGCAGCCGAAGGTGCAACTACCAAGCGGCTGCGGAAAGGTTTAATGTTTTCTAAACCTTTAAAATAACTGCCATAGTGTTGGCGCATCTCAAAAATGCCCAATTTCTCTCCTTTCCATTGCACCGAGCGTTCAAGGTGAGTTTTTACGGCATCTAATCGCTCCGATAGGGTAGGGGGAGCAAGATGTTTACCTGTATTGAAGAAATGTTTAATCTCTCTAAAAATCCACGGGTAACCAATAGCTGCTCTGCCAATCATTACACCATCGGCTCCGAATTTTTCAAACATTTCTTGGGCTGCCTCGGGGCTGTCCACATCTCCATTGCCAAAAATCGGAATTTGCACTCGTGGATTGTCTTTTACTTTAGCAATCCAGCTCCAATCGGCCCTGCCGGTGTACATTTGGTGGCGGGTGCGGCAGTGTATAGACAAAGCTTGCACACCTACATCTTGCAGGCGCTCGGCTACTTCCACTATGCGAATGGAATTGTCATCCCACCCTAATCTTGTTTTTACAGTTACCGGCAGTTTTGTTGATTTTACAACAATCTCTGTTAGGCGAATCATTTTGTCAATATCGCGCAAAATGCCTGAGCCTGCATTTCTACACACTACATTTTTTACAGGGCAGCCATAGTTTATATCCAATAACTCGGGTTTGGCGGCTTCCACAATTTCGGCACTACGCGCCATAGGCAATTCTTCGCCACCAAAAATTTGAATTCCTACCGGTCGTTCATCATCAAAAATGTCGAGCTTTTTAGTGCTTTTTTCTGCATCTCTAATCAACCCATCGGAAGATATAAATTCTGTGTAAAGCATATCGGCACCGTGCTTTTTACAAAGATGGCGGAATGGTGGGTCGCTAACATCTTCCATGGGCGCAAGCAACAAAGGCTTTTCGGGCAGTTCAATATTTCCAATTCGAATCACTGGTGGCAAAAGTAAGCAATCTGTAATTCACAATTGCTAAGTGGGTAATTACTTAGGTGCTTTTTTAAGTAAGTACAACCCAATACACGCAAAAATTATGTTTGGAATCCACACGCCAATTATGGCAGGTAGCGATGAATTGGTAGAAAAGGTGATTGAAAATTTCATTACAATTTCGTAAAGCGCGCTTAGGCCAATGCCCAAAACCAAATGCCAGCCTAAACCTCCGCGCATTTTGCGCGATGCCACACTTACACCAATTATGGTTAGTATGTAAATGCTGAATGCTGATGCGCTTCTGCGATACAGTTCCACTTCATAATATTCTACATCTGTTAAACCCTGGCTTTTCATGTAACCAATAAAATCGCGAAGTTGTTCATTGGTCATTTCCTCCTTGTATCCCGATTTGTACGAAAACTCATCGGGTGTAAATGGAAAAATGCTATCGGCTTGGGCCACTCGGGTAATTTGGTAACCGCTGGCAGATGGTACTCGGGTATAAAAATTATACACGCTCCATTTTTTTGTATTCTTATTCCATTCAATTTTTTCGCTGCGTAGTTTGTAAACCATAGAGTCGTTCACAAACCTTTCTAAAGAAAATTTGTAACCCGATTTGGCATCGGGGTCGTAATTTTCAATATAAATATAAGTGCCGGGCGCTACACATCGGTGGAAGTTTACCTTAATGGCAAAGTTTCGTTTATAGATGTATTTGCTTTCAAACTCAAGCCTTGCTTTATTGGCAATGGGTACTAAATATGAATTGGAAAACCACAAGCCAAATGCAAGAATTGTTGCTCCAAGCATGTAAGGATATAGCATTCGGTAAAAACTTGTACCGCTGTTAAGAATGGCAATTATTTCGGAACGGCTTGCAAGTTGCGATGTGAAAAAAATTACGGCAACCAGCACAAAAAACGGAGCCAGAATAGCAGTAATGTAAGGAATGAAATTGAAGTAATAACCAGTAATGATGTAGCTGAGCGAAGCTTCGCTTTCAACAAGGTTATCTACCTTTTCGCTAATATCTATCACCACGGTAATGCCAATTAGCAACCCTATGATAAAGAAAAAGGTGGAAATATATTTTTTAAGAATGTACCAATCTAACTTCTTCATGTAAGCCTAAAAGCTATTTGTGATAGCGGGTGTAAATATGCCAATGTGATTTTAGATTGTAAGAGATAATTACAAAAGATACTGAGATTGTACTGATAAGAGCGAGCTGGTATTTTCATTATTCTATATGAAGCAGCAAAAGCTTTCAAAGCTAGGTGGGTTGTAGAAGCAATATTCTATAACTGCAACTTTTTTTAGAAGATTCAGTATAAAACCCTGTTAAGCTATATTTTAATTTGTATGAAAAAACTCGCCACCCTTGTATTTGTTCTTAGCATATTTGTGCTGAAGACTAATGCTCAATGCACGAGCTGCAACACTACGGTAAGCAGTAGTAACGGCACTTCGCGCAGCGTAAGCAACAATAGTAAACTGTGTTTTACCGGAGGCACTTATACTGGTTCTATTACCTCGATTCACCAAAATGGCGTTATTTGTGTAGGTAGTGGTGCAACGTTTTCTCCATCTTCGTTGAGCAATTTTAAAGGCAAGATTTACGTTTACGGAACAGCCAATTTGCCAAATACAACTTTCGCACATAACAAAGCCGAGGTTATCAACTATGGCACCGTAAAGTTCAACGGCTCTACAAGTTTCAGCAGTAATGGCACTATCACTAATCATGAAAATGCGGTAATGACATTTACCGATGCTGTTTCTTTACAAAATGGTTCAAAAATCACTAATGATGGTACAATATGGATGAATGATGATTTTGCCGGTCAAGGCAGTTCTGTTGTAACCAACAACAATGTTATTAGAGCACTCAAAGATTTTCAATCGCAAGCTAACGTAAGCAACTACGGATACTTGTATGTTGGCGATGCTCTTGAAGTAAGTGGCGGTAACTTTACCAACTACTGTAAGATGTTTGTGAAAAATGGTTTTTCAAATTCATCGAGCAGTACAAGTAACGATGGTTTTATTTGGATAGGCGGTGGCACCATGCAATTGAGCGGTAACTTTAGCCAAGCAAGCAATGGCGAAGTAAGGGGCGTTAATTTTTCGAACTCGGCAAGTGTTTCAGGTGCGGGTAAATATTATTTTACAGGCACTACAACTAACAGCGGCAATTTTGGCAATGATGGTAATGGTATTAACTTTTTCGATACAAATGTAAGTGGCGGTGGTTCAAAAAAGTTCGATAACCAATCTACCAGCCCGCACAGTTCGGTTTTTAGATCATCGTTTACTCCAAAAGATACTATAACCGCAAATCCAGCAGGCTGCTCGTCTTATCAAAATTGCCCAGCGATAACTGCCGATGCAGGGTCAAATCAATCTCGGTGCAGCGGTAGCACCACATTTGCAATGGCTGCAAACACGGTAAGTGGTGCAACAGGACTTTGGACTGTTGTAAGCGGCACGGCAAGTATTGCCAATACTACATCTGCAACTACAAATGTAACTGTTGCGGTAGGCAACACCGCCACCTTGCGGTGGAAGCTAACCAGCAGTTGTGCAAGCGAAAGCGATGAAGTAGAAATTACACACAAGGCAAATCCTACTGCTGCAGTTAGCGGTTTAGGTTCTATTTGCTCGGGTGCAAGTACCACTATTACTGCAAGTGGCGGTGGTACTTACGCATGGAGTACAGGTGCAACATCTGCTGCAATTTCTGTTTCGGCAGCCGGAACTTACACAGTTACAGTTACTTCAAATGGTTGTTCATCAACGGCAAGTAAGACAGTAACAACAAGCACAAGCCCTACGGCATCTATTAGTGGAATACAATCTATCTGCGATGGCGCCAATTCAACATTTACTGCAAGTGGTGGCACAAGTTACGAGTGGAACACAGGCGCAACAACTGCTGCTATTTCGGTTGTTTCAAATGGCACTTATCGAGTAACGGTAAGCAATGCAGCGGGATGTACAGCAACTGCTACAAGAACATTAACAGTTAAGTCAGCGCCAGCTGTGTCAATTTCGGGCAACAATGTTTTGTGTAATGGTGGTTCGTCAACATTTACTGCGAGCGGTGGCGCAAGTTATGTGTGGAACACAGGAGCTTCAACTGCGGCAATCGCAGTAAGCACTGCGGCAACCTACACTGTTACTGCAACGGCAGCAAACAGTTGCACTGCAAGTGCTAATCGCACTTTGGTGTTAAGCTCGGGTATGACCGTAACTGCTACACCCACAGCAAGTTCATGCGGGTTATGTGATGATGGAAAAATAAATACTAATGTGAGTGGTGGCGCATCGCCATACACTTATGCTTGGAGTGATGGCTCCAGTACATCGCAAAATAGAACAGGTTTAGCACCTGGCAGCTACACCGTTACAGTAAGTGATGACGGAGGTTGCACCAAGGCGGCTACCGCAGATGTTTATCTGCCCTTAGCCGTAAACATAGCCGGGTTAAGTAACTGTAATGTTCAAAATGGTTCTGCCACAGCAAACCCGATAGGCGGCAAAGCTCCATACACTTATTTATGGAATACAGGCGCAACTTCAAAAACAATCACCGGATTGGTTTCGGGCAATTACACTGTAACGGTAACAGACAATTTGAATGCAACTAAAACGCAAATGGTTGCTATATCAAATACTATGGTAACTATTGGTTATTCGCCAGTAGCACCAGAAATTTGCCGAGGTAGTAGTGTGCAAGTAACGGCTAATGGAGCTTTGTCGTATTCATGGTCGCCAGCTACGGGTTTAAGTGCAACAAATATTGCCAACCCGATTGCCAGTCCTACCACTACCACTACCTACACAATTTCAACTATTGCCAGCACATCCGAGTTGGTAACAAATGGCAACTTTAATTTAGGTAACACAGGTTTTACAAGTGCCTATGGTTTTGTTAGTTCGGCTGCAAACATTGCTGCCAATAAGAAAGGTTTGTATCCAGAAGGTCGCTATGCAGTAGATACAAGTGCAGGTTTTTATCACAATAACTTTACCGGATATGGAAATGGAGGCTCGGGTAACTTTATGATAGTAAACGGTGCGACTATTGCAGGACAGTCGGTTTGGAGTCAAACAATTAGTGTATTGCCCAATACCGCTTACGATTTTTCAACTTTTATTTCATCAGTAAATGAAGCCAACCCGGCCAACTTGAGATTCCAAATAAATGGAGTAGTGTTGGGGCCAAACATTGTAGCTTCTACAACACGCGGAAGATGGGATCAATTTATTGCTGCATGGAATTCGGGTAGCAATTCTACAGCGGAAATTGCAATTATCAATGACAATACCATTGCCGGAGGAAACGACTTTGGCTTAGATAATATTTCATTCAAAAGTACCTGTGTTTCGTCTTCGCAAATTACGGTAAAGGTAAATCAACCGCCATCTGCGGCTATGTCGCACAGCAATATTACTTGCAATGGATTAACGAATGGTGCAGCATCTGTAAATGCTTCGGCAGGCACATCGCCATATACATACTTATGGAGCAATGGCTCTACAGCTACAAGCCTTTCAAACCTTGCAAATGGCACGTACACGGTTACCGTGCGCGATAGCAAAACATGCACAGGAACAGGTTCTGTAACTGTTGCCCAACCTAATGTTTTGGCAGCAACTGCTAATGGCACAAACGTTTCGTGCCGTGGCGCGGCAAATGGAAGTATAGCACTTTCGCCAAGTGGCGGCACATCGCCATATACTTATGCTTGGAGCAATGGTGCCACGGTTCAAAACCCAGCTAACCTTGCACCGGGCACATATACGGTAACTGTGCGCGATGCAAAAAATTGTTCAATCACTGCTTCGGCTACTATTACCCAACCAAGTGCTGTGTTAGCTTCGGTGTTGAGTGTTACTAACGTAACGTGTAATGGCGCTTCAACAGGTGCAATTTCACAAACTGTAAGTGGCGGTACTTCGCCATATACATATTCGTGGAGCACAGGAGTAACAACTAAAAATATTACTGCAAGCCCTGCGGGAACGTACTCTGTAACTATTACAGATAGCCGCAGTTGCACATTAGTAAAAACCGAAACTATTACCGAGCCGGTGGCGGCTGCCATAGCAAATGCTGGTGCGGATATTGCAAACTGCAACAGTTTAATATTTACCATGGCTGGCAACTCTACACCTGTGGGTTCGGGCACTTGGAGCGTAGTAAGCGGTATTGCTGTTATTACAGCACCATCTTCGCCAACATCGTTGGTTACTATTGTTGGAACCACTGCTACTTTGAAATGGACAATTTCTAACGGGTCGTGTGGCTCTACAAGCGATAATCTGGTGCTTACAAATATAGTGGCAAGTGTTTCGGCAAATGCGGGTGCTGATATTACAAGAGTGAATGGCTCATCTACATTTGTTATGAATGCAAATAATCCTGGTAGTGGAGCAACCGGTTTGTGGACATTGGTGAGCGGTAATGCCACCATCGCTGCGCCTACATCACGCACTTCTTCTGTAACAGTTGCGGTAGATAACGAAGCAGTGTTAGAATGGAAAGTAACAAATGGTGGTTGTGTTGCTCGCGATACAATATTGATTCGTCATTTATTGCCTTATTCAGGGTGCGTAGCTATGAACTCGGGCGAGTGGAATCTATCTACTACCTGGAGTGGCAACTGCACCGGTGGCAATGGTTACCCAGGCATCAACGACACTGCAATTATTTCGGGTAAAACCATTACTGTTTCAGGCAATTCATCTTGCAAAATGTTGCAGATGAGCAATGCACTTGGTGTTGCTACTTTGAACATTCAAAGTGCCGGACAATTGACGGTGGCAAAAGATATTGAAATGGATGCTGCGGCACAAAACACTGTGCGAATTGATTTGGCAGGCGATGCGGATTTGCTTATCGGAGGAACTGTTGTTCGCAATCAATTTCCAAACAATTTTGGTAAAATATCATCAAGTACATCTTCAACTATCACATTTAATGGAGTAACGCAGCAACTTATACCAACAAGCCGTGGCAGAGGCACCGATGCTATTGAATATCAAAATGTGGTGTTCAATAACACTTCGGGTGTAAACCCTGCGTTTGTTGCCGAGGGTAGGGTAGATGTTGCCAATACTATTGCACTTACAAAAGGCTGTTTAGATATGGGGCGCGATACAATTATGCTTTCAAATAATAGCAATACTTCGGTTGCCGGAGGAAGCGATAATAGTTATGTAATGGGGCAGTTTTGCCGCTACATTGGTCAGTCGGGTAAAACATATCGTTGGTCGGTAGGGCGCAAAGATAAAGAGGGAGAATACTGGTTTGAGTTGAAAAATAATTTGCTGGTTGGTACAAGTTATGTGTGTGTAGAATTCGATTCGGTACCTACCGATTCGCGTGGCGGCATTAGCTATTCCGATCAAAACATCAATGCAACACAACTTGCTCCCGATGGTATTTGGAGGGTAGAGCCAAATGCACAACCGTTGTTAGGTAGTTATGATGTAAATGCTTCTACCTCCCATTTTAGTGGTTTGGTAGATAACAACTTTGGTTTGTTGAAACGCCCAACGCGCAGCGCTGTGGGCAATTGGGGAGTTGGCGGAGGTTTGCTGCCCGTGCTTGGCGGTTTATTAAGAACAGTAACCTCGGGTTTAACTTCACTTAATTCCTTGTCTTCTTTTTCCGAGTTTGGAATAGGGCAAGGTGGTGGAGGTTCATTGCCTGTAAAACTTACTTTGTTTGAGGCAAAAGCAATTGAGAATAAATACATCAAGTTGAAATGGATTACCGAAACCGAAATAGACAACATGGGTTTTGAAGTGCATCGCTCCAAAGATGGTGTGGAGTTTGATAACATTGGCTGGGTGAATGGAAACGGTAGCACTACCGAAACTAAAGTGTATGACTATGACGATAAATCTATTGACCCAAACATCCGCTATTACTATCGCTTAAAGCAAATAGATTTTGATGCCAAGTTTGAATACAGTCCAATTGCTACTGCCGAAATTAAAAATATAGGTGGCGTGTTGGATATTGGCGAGTTTACTCCTAACCCGGCAAAAGCTACTACCTCAATTAGTGTAAATACCGAAAACGATATTGATGCCGAAGTGATTTTCTTTGACATGATGGGGCGTGTAACTAAGCGTGGTGGTGTATCAATGACAAAAGG
>CAZYXR010000043.1:0-15003 GCA_964650845.1 uncultured Chitinophagaceae bacterium | reverse complement strand
CGCATGTTTATTACTTCGATATCAACGAATTGGTAAGTGGCAATTATGTTGTTGCCATTGTAACACCCGGCTCTAAACATAGCAAGCGACTTATTGTTTATTAGAATAACTGTATTGCTTATTTATTGTTGCGAGCGCAGCATTTTGCTCGATTTGTTTCGTTTGTGAAGTTGGTAGGTAATATTGATGAAAATGTTGTTTTCGTGCTGCTTATCTGCACTTTGTAGTGGCAGCCGAGTTATGTGCAAGTAGCCCACATCCAGCTTTAGATTGTTTGAAATTTTATATTCAAGATTAAGCCCTATTCTATCGTGGTCGAAGAAATGCTCAAGCTTGGTGCCCGAAACATTGAATAGCAATTCGTCAAAAACCGAAAGCTTTATTTTCTCAGAAAAATCATATCGAAATCCTAAACGATTTCGTAGCCGTAGAATGTCTGTTTGATTGTTTTGAAACAAGCGATATTCTATTGCTGTTCTATCTACTATGTAGAATTTTTTAAAAATGGCGTGTTGCATTTCTATGGCAACCGAAAAGCGAATTTCATTAGCCGGAAATCTGTTTTCATCTTCTTGCTTCTTAATCGGTTTGTAGTTTAAAAAGTATGCGAATGGCGAGATAGAAAATTTTACGTCTTCGTTATGTTGATAGTGTACCCAATTTCTGAAAGAGAACATTAAGTTTTTATCAAACATGTCTGCATTCTCAAATCCATTTTGCCGCCTGTGCTGAAGTTCGTTGTCTATTTTAAATTTCTTACCTGCCGATACACTAAAAGTGCCGCGAAACCAAGCGTTGTAGTGCTGCCCGGCAAGTAAATTTTGGGCAAAGCAAAGCCCTATCGCTGCAAGCAGCAATGTTTTTTGGCGCAACATAAAATCTGTTTAGTGAGGTAGCTTTTCTCTTAAATAGCCATATACCCAGGTGCCGGCAATGGCGCTTAAAAGTGTAATGCTGATAACTGTAGCTCCGGTTCCTATTTGTGCAAATAGCGGACCTGGGCAGGCTCCGGTAATAGCCCAGCCAAAACCGAATAACAAGCCACCATAGATTTGCCCTTTGTTAAACTCTTTGGGATGAAGTTCTATCGCTTCGCCATAAATGGTTTTTACGTTGAACTTCTTTATTATAAAAACCGAAATTAAGCCAACCATTACTGCACTTCCAATTATTCCATACATGTGAAACGATTGCATGCGAAACATTTCCTGTATGCGAAACCAACTTACTATTTCTGCTTTTACAAATACAATGCCGAACAATATGCCAACTACTAAATACTTTATGTTGTGATACCATTTATGTTCTAAATGGCTTTCGTTTACACACATTGCGTCTAACGAGCGTACTTCAAAATCTGTGTTTGTTTCTATGTTTTTTTGCATAGTTGTTTAAGGTTATAATGAAAGAATGTAAGGTAAAATGAGATTGGCCATAACGAAACCACCAATCATAAAACTTATGGTAGCTATCAATGATGGCAATTGCAAATTAGATAAACCCATAATGGCATGGCCGCTGGTGCAGCCTCCTGCATAGCGCGTTCCAAAACCCACCAAAAATCCACCAACTACCATCATCAAAAATCCTTTTAATGTGAAAAGCGATTGCCAATTGATAATATCTTCGGGTACTAAATTGTTGAAGTTGGTAATGCCATATTGGGCTAACTCTTCGGTTAGTTTTGGATTTACTTCAATGGGGTTGGGGGTGGCTAAAAGATTAGCGGCAACAATGCCACCCAAAAATATACCAAATACAAAAAACAAATTCCAGGCTTCTTTTTTCCAATCGTATTTAAAGAATGGAATGTTGGCAGGCAAACAGGCTGCACAAATGTGCCGCATAGACGAGCTGATGCCAAAAGTTTTATTTCCTAAAATAAGTAATGCTGGAACGGTTAGCCCTATCAGTGGGCCCGCTACATACCACGGCCAAGGTTGTTTTAAATACTCTATCATTTTTACTTGTATTGGTTTTCGTTTATCAATTGCTCTAACACGTTTGTTGGTACCACCCCCGACTGTCGCCAAACTACTTTACCATTTTTAAATAGTATAAGTGTTGGTACACTTTGTACATTATATGCTGATGCTGCTTGCGGGTTTTTGTCCACGTCTATTTTGATGATGCTTGCTGCATCGCCAATTTTATGTTTCACTTCTTCTAATATGGGCAACATTGTTTTGCAGGGGCCACACCAAGTGGCATAAAAATCTACCAATACGGGTTTGTTTTGATTTATGATTTCCTGAAATGTCATACAGTTGTTTTATCTTTTTTTTGAAACATGGAGAATAGGAGTGCGCCTACAGTAGCGCCATAGATACTGCTGTTTGTAGGGGTTGACGTAATAGCGCAACTGCCAGAGTTGCAACCTATAAATTGCCAATAAAAATAGCCTGCAATTGCGCCTGCCAGCGCTCCCAGTATCATAAGTTTGTTGTTTTTTGAAATTGCTTTCATGCTTTTTGTTTAATTGGTTTTATCAGCTAATTGTATTTTCCACATTCCTCGCAAATCGCCTGTTTTGTAATCAATGGCTTTGTCGTTTGGATATTTCTGCGCAATAATTTTTTGTGTGCTTTCAGGTATGTCAGTTTTGCTTCCATGGCATTTAAGACAAGTGGGCATTGTAATAGAAATTGGTTTATAATAGTGCTTTTCGCCATTTTTGCTCTGAACGATAAAATCGCTTTTTTCAGCTTTTACTCTTTGCCATGCAAGGCTGTCTTGTTTTGTGCTAATGGCATTGTTGGGGTTTCTGTTTTTATCGCTTAATCTTTGAATGGATGACTTGAAGTTATCTGCAATCTTCGAAGTAATTGAAAGGGCATTTGCATTGCAAAATTCAACAGCATGGTCGCTACCGCCTTGTTGCATTGCTTCGGCAACATTTTGCAACAATACATACTGCGCTTCGGTGGCAATGCTATCGCCTAATTGCAGCAATTGCTTGTTTTCTTCTTGCAAAGTTTTGCTTTGCGTGTTGCTGCTGCAAGATGAAAGTGTAAATAATATAAGTACAAAACCTACTATTTTAAGTCTGCTACTTAACCTCTTCATAGCTGATGTTACTGCTTTGTCTATTGTTTTTTTGAACTCTTGTATTGCAGCCCGCAGCACCGCCACAACCAATATTTAGCAGCGGCATTATTGAAAAAATTCCTCCCAATGCCACAAGCATCCATTCTTTTAATTCTACACCTTGCGATATAATAAATATGCCTAACACTAAGCGCAGCACCCGCATAAAATTCCAATTGTTTAGAATGTTCTCTATCATTTTTTCTTATTTAAAGTGTTTATGCCAAATGGCAAATACAAAGGACAAAAGCTGATAAGTGATGTAAGCACAAACACTATGGCTAAAATGCTCAATACGATTGCTGTTGTTCCCGAAATGGTATTTGTGAGATACAAAATGCCAATTGCAACTGCAATAAGAATGCGAATTGTTTTGTCTGCCATGCCCATATTCTTTTTCATTGTATTATTTTTTTATCAGGTTAATAAATAGCTCTGTTTCTGCCCTTGGTGGAATGCTGTTGTAGCACAATTCCATGGTATGAATGGTAAAATACGGTTCGAAAATTTCTTTGTATTCGCTGAGCGAGCCGCCAAATGGCGGCAGTGCTTTGTTGAATTGCTTATTGAATAAGAGGCCGATTACTTTACCGTTTTCATTTAGCAGGGTGGCTGTTTTTTGTGCATACTCATTTCTGCGAGTAGGGGCAATGGCACAAAAAAAAGTTTGTTCAATAATCAAATCGTACCTGCCATTATGTTTAAAGAAATCTTCGCACAAAATTTTTACTTGTGGTTCTTGTTCAAATTTTTCTTTTAGTTTTTCAACTGCTTTTGGGGCAATGTCAATCAGTGTGATATTTGTAAAGCCATTTGCTGATAAATATTCTGCTTCGTATGCATTGCCACAACCCGGTATAAGAATTGAAGCGTTTTTATCTGTGTACTGCTCCATGTATTTTGCAATGGCGGGCGAAGCATAGCCAATATCCCAGCCGGTTTCGCTGTTTTGCCAGCGCGTATTCCAAAAAGATTGGTCAAGCGA
Organism: uncultured Chitinophagaceae bacterium; assembly: GCA_964650845.1. GTDB lineage: Bacteria > Bacteroidota > Bacteroidia > Chitinophagales > LD1 > UBA7692. The sequence continues at coordinate 10,931 of CAZYXR010000043.1, read as the reverse complement.
TGTTTCGCATTGTGTTTTACAACATGAAATTTCAGTTTCGTTTTTACTCATTTTAAAATTCTTAATTGAAAGTAACGCTGAGAAATAACTGTTGTCTTCTCAACTTTCTGTTGTCAAATTATTTACGTTTTGCCAAGTGCCACCATTGATTACATTCTGAAAGCCGTTGCTTTCTAAAATACTTTTGGCTTGGCTGCTGCGGTTGCCACTACGGCAAAAAACAACTATGCTTTTCTTGTTTTTGAATTTAGCTAACTGGCTTTGCACTTTATCTAATGGAATGTTTACCGCACCTTTTGCGCTACCGCCCGAGAATTCGCCTGCCGAGCGAACATCCACTAAAAACGCTCCATTTTTTACGGCTTCTTTTAGCTCGTTGTTATCTGTTGGTGCAAACATATTTTTAAATATTCCAAACATTGCTATTGTTATTATAGTGATGAAAATTAGTTTAATACTTTGCTTTGGCATACAAAGTTTGTTTTGGGTACATTGGTTTGCGCAATTGCGTTAAAGCCACCTTCTACTTCGGTAAAATTTCTATATCCTCTTGCTTGCAAAATGCTTGCCGCCACCATGCTGCGATAGCCACCCGCGCAATGTAGGTAAAAATGCTCTTGTGGATTTACATCCTTTACCCATTCATTTATGTATGCCAATGGTTTGCTATAGGCTTCTTCAACATGCTCTGCTGCGTATTCGGTTTCTTTGCGCACATCTATTATTTTGTTTACACCCGGTTTTGCCTCTGCTGCAAACTGTTCGGCCGAAATTCGATTTACGCTATCGGTTTCTTTAGCGGCATTTTTCCAACTGCTAAATCCTCCGCCTAAATGCCCCAGCACGTTATCAAATCCTACGCGGCTTAGTCGGGTTACAGCTTCTTCTTCCTTTCCGTTATCGGTAACTAACAATATAGGCTGTTTTACATCTACAATCATTGCGCCAACCCAAGGTGCAAAGTCGCCACTTAAACCGATGTTGATAGATTGAGGGATGAATTCTTTTGCAAAATCTTTATCGCTTCGAGTATCTAAAATCAATGCTCCGGTGCTTTCTGCCACAGTTTCAAATTCATTAGCCGAAAGTGCTTTCATGCCGTTGTTTAATACTTCATCAAAACTTTCGTAGCCTTTTTTATTCATTGCTACATTCATTCCAAAATAGGCGGGTGGCGGCAACAGGCCATCGGTTACAGCTTTTACAAATGCATCTTTATTGGGTTGATTCAGTGCGTAGTTCATTTTCTTTTGGTTTCCCAATGTATCTACGGTTTCTTTCATCATGTTTTTGCCGCAGGCCGAGCCGGCTCCGTGTGCCGGATAAACAGTGATGTCATCGGCAAGTGGCAATATTTTGTTGTAAAGACTTTCGTAAAGTAAGCCTGCTAACTCTTCTTGCGTTAGGTTGGCCGCTTTTTGTGCTAAGTCGGGGCGGCCCACATCGCCCAAAAAGAGTGTGTCGCCACTAAACAAGGCTGTTTCTTTTCCGGTTTCATCTATCAACAAAAAGCAAGCACTTTCCATTGTGTGCCCGGGTGTATGCAGTACTTTTATTTTTACATTACCCAATTCAAATACTTGATTATCGGCAGCAACAATGGCTTCAAACTCAGGTTTTGCGGTTGGGCCGTAAACAATTGGCGCATTTGTTTTTTTGCTCAAGTCTATGTGGCCGCTCACAAAATCTGCATGAAAGTGTGTTTCAAAAATATACTTGAGTTGCACACCATCTTTTTCTAACCGATTGATGTAAGGTTGTGTTTCGCGCAGTGGGTCAATAATTGCCGCTTCGCCATTAGCTGTGATGTAGTAAGCACCCTGTGCCAAACATCCTGTGTAAATTTGTTCTACCGTCATGATTGTATTTGTTGTCTTGTTTATGAATTTGATAACGCAAAAATGCGAACTTGGTTTTTGCTGTTCAGTTACATTAGTTACACAAGAAAATTTATTTCAAAAAAGTTTCTTTAATAATAATGTAAATGCCCATCACCAACACAAACCAACCAAAAGCTGGTTTTAATTTAGAACCGTCAATTTTTTTTGATAAAGCCATGCCAATAAAAATTCCACCAATGGCAAACCCTGTAACTTGTGCTAGGAAAATCCAGTCAATAAGTGTTTCGCTGCTTTCGCCCAAAAAACCAATCAATGATTTTGCTGCAATAATTACCAACGAAGTGCCAACCGCCTCTTTCATCGGCAATTTACTCAATATTACTAATGCTGGAATGATTAAAAATCCACCACCTGCACCTACCAACCCAGTTAATATGCCTACTACTGTTCCTTCAATAAGTATTATCGGATAGTTGAATTGTTGTTTTTGTGAAGTTGCTTCGGTTGCAGGCTTATCTTTTTTTATCATGCTGTATGATGCAAAAATCATCAGCACGGCAAAAAGCAACATTAGTAATATGCTTTTGGTAATTACAAAACTACCAATGGTAAGTATTTCGGTAGGTATGGCTGGTACAATGTATGCGCGAGTTAAAAAAACAGCAACAATTGAAGGGATGCCAAAAACTATCGCTGTTTTAGTGTTTACCAACCCTTTTTTAAAATACGAAACCGAGCCTACTGCGCTGGTGGCACCTACAATGAATAGCGAATAGGCTGTTGCCAATACTGCATCTATACTAAAAAGATAAACCAAAACCGGCACTGTAAGAATGCTGCCACCGCCACCAATTAGCCCTAACGCAATACCTATAAAAACCGATGCTATGTAACCTGCCATTTATTTGAAAATTGAATGCTGAAAGTTGGAAATGTTTTTCTGCCGCAAAGTTCAATGAAGGTTTTTTGGTGTACAGTTACTTTTGTTACAAAGCAGTTTAGAAACAGTAAAATAACACAAGATATTCTTCATTTAGTTGAGGGTGATTTTGTTTCTGCCCAGTTGCACAGTCCCTTCATCTTCCAACTGTTTTAGCAGTCTCGAAACCACTACCCGGGCTGTACCCAACTCATTTGCCAGTTGTTCATGTGTAATGTTTAGTGTTTTTCCTTTTGCGATTTCAACTTTTTTATTGAGCAAATCCAACATTCTTTCATCTACCTTTTTAAATGCAATAGCATTTACAATCTCCAACAATTCTTCAAAACGCTTATGATACAATCGGAAAATGTAATCCAACCATTGTGGATATTCTTTGATAAACAATGAAACTTTATCAACGGGCAAAAAAAGAATTTCGGCATCTTCCTCCACTTCGGCTTTTACTTTGCTGGTTTCGTTGTGCAAGCCACCCAAAAACGACATAATGCAACTTTCGCCCGCTTTAATGTAATATAGCAAAATCTCTCTGCCGTCTTCTTCGGTGCGAATTACCTTTAATGTACCTTTTGTAACAATGGGAATGGATCTGATGTGAGCGTTTTCGCTCAATATTGTACTTCCGGCAGCATATTCTTTTTTAATGCTGTATTGGTGTAGTTTTTCTACTAATTCGGGTGATGATTTAAATTCGGTTATTTGCTGCAATTCTTCCATTTTTCAAAAGTAGAAGAATTGGCAGGAGAAGAAATGCAAATTTTGTTGCCAACAGATTTTATTTTTTTTAAAGATTGTTTTTTGAAGTTCTGTAGTTTTGATTAAAAAAATGCTGTTTTTGGAACGTTTATGCAGTGCAATTTTTAACAGAACTTGAAGTAATTGCGCTTACACAAACAATTTTTACGGCAATATTTGCTATTTGATTATAGAATACTACTTTTGCGCCTCCCAAAAAAGGAACGAATGCCAACAATTCAACAATTAGTAAGAAAGGCGCGTACCATAATTCGCGCAAAATCAAAGAGTCGTGCATTAGATTCATGCCCACAAAAACGTGGTGTTTGCACGCGTGTTTACACAACAACACCTAAAAAGCCTAACTCGGCTTTGCGTAAAGTAGCAAAAGTTCGTTTGACCAATTCAACCGAGGTTATAGCTTACATTCCGGGCGAAGGTCATAACTTGCAAGAGCACTCTATCGTGTTGATTCGCGGAGGTCGTGTTAAAGATTTGCCGGGTGTGCGTTATCACATCGTGCGTGGTTCATTAGATACCGCAGGTGTAGAAAACCGCAAGCAAAGCCGTAGCAAATATGGAACTAAACGCCCTAAACCAGGTGCGCCAGCTGCAGCAGCTAAAAAGAAATAATATTTAAAGAAAATCAGCAATCAGCAAAATAACTGAAGAATGAGAAAGAAAAGAGCTCCCAAGCGTTATCTTCAACCAGATCCAAGATTTGGAGATACTATGGTTACTAAATTTGTAAACTCAATTATGTGGGATGGCAAAAAAAGCACAGCCTACAGAGTGTTTTACGAAGCAATGGATGTAATTGAAGAGCGCACAAGCGAAAATGGCTTGGAAACTTGGAAAAAAGCTATTCAAAATGTTTGCCCTTCAGTAGAGGTGAAAAGCCGCAGGATTGGAGGTTCAAACTTTCAAATTCCTACCGAAGTGCGCCCCGAGCGCAAGTTGGCATTGGGCATGAAATGGTTGTTGCAATTCAGCCGTTCGCGCAATGGAAAAAGCATGAGCGATAAATTGGCCAATGAAGTAATAGCAGCTTCAAAAGGTGAGGGCGGTGCTTTTAAAAAGAAAGAAGATACGCACAGAATGGCAGAAGCTAACAAAGCTTTCTCGCACTTCAAATTCTAAACAATAAAGAAAGAACAGAAAACACGAAACAATAATCATGGGTAAGGATTTAACCTTCACGAGAAATATTGGTATTGCAGCTCACATTGACGCTGGAAAAACCACTACCACAGAGCGTATTTTGTATTACACCGGTGTGAATCACAAAATTGGTGAGGTACACGATGGTGGCGCTACAATGGACTGGATGGAGCAAGAGCAAGAACGTGGCATCACTATCACTTCGGCTGCAACCCGTTGCTCATGGTCTTGGAAAGATCAGCCATACGATATCAATATCATCGATACTCCCGGACACGTGGACTTTACCGTAGAGGTAAACCGTTCGTTGCGTATTTTAGATGGCTTGGTTTTCTTGTTTAGTGCAGTTGATGGTGTGGAGCCTCAATCTGAAACTAACTGGCGCTTGGCCGATAACTACAATGTTGCGCGTCTTGGATTTGTAAACAAAATGGATCGTCAAGGTGCCGATTTCTTTAATGTTGTTAATCAAGTGCAAACAATGTTGGGTTCTACCCCAATGGTAATGCAAATTCCTATCGGAAACGAAGAGCATTTTAAAGGTGTAGTTGATTTGGTAACAAACGAAGCTATTATATGGAATGAAGCAGATAAAGGTATGACTTATGAAGTAGTGCCTATACCTGCCGATTTAGTAGATGAGGTGAAAACTTATCGCGAAAAAATGTTGGAGCAAGTAGCTGAGTTTGATGATACTTTGATGGAAAAATACTTCGAAGATCCTAATTCAATTTCGGCAGAGGAAATTCGCGCTGCTGTTCGCAAAGCTGTAATTGCTCAAAAAGTAGTTCCTATGTTCTGCGGTTCATCTTTCAAAAACAAAGGTGTGCAAGCAGTGTTGGACGCAGTATGCGCAATTTTGCCTGCGCCAACCGATAAAAAAGAAATTGTAGGAACTAATCCAGAAACTGGTGCGGAGGAAATTCGTTTGCCAAGTACTGATGGTCCTTTTTGTGCGTTAGCATTTAAAATTGCTACCGACCCTTATGTTGGTCGTTTGTGCTATTTCAGAGTTTACTCTGGAGGTTTAGATGCCGGTTCGTACATCTACAACATGCGCACAGAAAAGAAAGAACGTATTTCTCGTTTGTTTCAAATGCACGCTAACAAGCAAAACTCAATTGAGCGCGTAGAAGCCGGAGATATTGCGGCAGGTGTTGGTTTCAAAGATATTCGTACTGGAGATACACTTTGCGATGAAAAACATCCGATAGTATTGGAAAGTATGAAATTCCCAGAGCCGGTTATCTCTTTGGCTATTGAGCCTAGGAGCCAAAAAGATATGGACAAACTGGGTATGTCTTTATCAAAACTTGCAGAGGAAGATCCAACTTTCAAAGTTAGCTTTGATGACCAAACAGGGCAAACAATTATTGCCGGAATGGGAGAGTTGCACTTAGAGATTATTGTTGACCGTTTGCGCAGAGAGTTTAAAGTAGAATGTAACCAAGGTAATCCACAAGTTAATTACCGCGAGCGTTTAACTAAAACTGTTACTCACCGCGAGGTTTACAAAAAGCAATCTGGAGGTCGTGGTAAATTTGCTGATATTCAAGTTGAAATTGGACCATCTACCGATAACAAAGAAGGCTTAGAATTTGTGAACGATATTTTCGGAGGTTCTATTCCACGCGAATTTATTCCTGCTGTTGAAAAAGGAATGAAAGAAGCAATGAAAACAGGTGTTCTTGCCGGATACGAAGTTGATGGATTAAAAGTTCGCTTGTTTGATGGTTCTTTCCACGCTGTGGACTCTGATTCCTTATCTTTTGAGCTTTGTGCAAAATTGGCTTTCCGCACAGCATCTAAACTTGCAGGGCCGGTATTGTTGGAGCCAATCATGAAATTAGAGGTAGTAACACCGGAAGAAAATACAGGTGATGTGGTAGGTGATTTGAACCGCAGAAGAGGAATTATGGAAGGTATGGAAGCGAAACAAAACGCGCAAATCATCAAGGCTAAAGTGCCTTTGAGCGAAATGTTCGGTTATGTTACTCAATTGCGTACTTTAACATCGGGTCGCGCTACATCTTCTATGGAGTTCCATAGTTTCCAACCGGCACCAGATAGTGTTGCAAAAGAAATTATGGCTAAAAACCAAGGAAAGAGAAGTTCTAAAATCGAAGAGGAATAATATTTTAAATAACAACGTTCTTTACAAACTTATGAGCCAAAGAATCAGAATTAAATTGAAAAGCTACGACCACAATTTGGTGGACAAAAGCGCAGAAAAAATAGTAAAAACAGTAAAAAGTACAGGCGCTTCTGTAAGCGGGCCTGTGCCATTACCTTCGTTGAAGAAAATATTTACTGTAAACCGTTGTCCACACGTAAACTCAAACTCGAAAGAGCAGTTTCAATTGTGTACATACAAACGCTTGTTGGATATCTATTCTACTACATCTAAAACAGTTGATGCTTTGATGAAGTTGGAATTGCCGAGTGGTGTTGAGGTAGAAATCAAAGCGTAGTTTTTTTAGAAAGTATTTTTTCATTTATGAATCTTGACGCAACTCAAGATTCCTCTAAACAACAATAAACATGAAAGGAATTATAGGTAAAAAGGTTGGCATGACCAGCATTTTTGACAATGGTAAGCAAGTAGCAGTAACAGTTATTCAAGCAGGACCTTGTGTAGTTACACAAGTGAAAACTAAAGAAACAGATGGTTACAATGCACTTCAGTTAGCATTTGACGAGAAGAAAGAAAAGAGCACAACTGCAGCCTTGAAAGGGCATTTTAAAAAAGCAAACACTGCGCCTAAACGCAAAGTGGTAGAAATCAGAGATTTTGATTTACAAGCCGGCTTGGGCGATACAGTTGATGCTGACTTGTTCGATGATGGCGAGAAAGTAAGTATAGTTGGTACTTCTAAAGGTAAAGGTTTTCAAGGTGTTGTAAAAAGACATGGATTTAGTGGTGTGGGTATGGGTTCACACGGTCAGCACGACCGTATGCGCGCTCCGGGTTCGGTGGGTGCGTCTTCTGACCCGAGCCGTGTTGTAAAAGGTATGCGCATGGCGGGTAGAATGGGTGGTGAGCGTGTTAAAGTTCAAAACCTTGTGGTAGTGAAGGTGCTTGCCGAAAAGAATGTGTTGCTTATTAAAGGTGCGGTTCCTGGACACGTTGGTTCTTACGTAATTGTAGAGAGCAAAAACTAAGAGTAACACTCTAAATTATAATAGAAAGGCTGTGAGTAATCACAGCCTTTTTTAGTTTATAGAATTCGGTTTCCTGTTACGGATGCTCCCTGATTTGTGGTTTGTAAGTTGTTTTTTGCGGAACCGCTTGAACTTTCGATAATGGCGATTTCATCTTCCGTCAAATCGTAAAGCCGGTAAACTAACTGGTCGGTTGGGGTTTCTAAATGGTTATTAATTACCCAGTCCATATAATTTTATAAACTCCTCATATTCCTGCTGAAATGTTTTTTTTGCATGATGTTGCTTTTGGTTTTGAATGTATTGATAAACCTTATCAACAGCAGATTCCGAAACTGAATAGGCGGCATAACCGGTTTGCCATGCGAATTTTTCAACTATAAAATTGTTTTGATTGATAAAGTGTGAGCTACTGCCTTTAATCTGTTTGATTACCTCGGCAATTGATTTTTGTGGGCTTAGCAAAAACAAACAATGAATATGGTCGGGCATTCCATTGATTACTCTTACAAGGCAGCCCTGCTGACGTAATTGCTCAGCAATGAATTTATAGATATTGTTTTCAGCCGATGATTGAATCAAAGGCATTCGCTCTTTCGTTGACCATATAGCGTGTATCCATATTTTGTTGTATGAATGTGGCATATTGTTGATGTTATAATTTCCGTCCTGAAACCGTTAAAACGATTTTGGTTTTGTAATGGCAATTGATTCGTGAGTTATTAATTGACCCAAATTTAATCTTTTAATGGATTGATTCATTTCTCTCAATAGTTTTTTAAACCGTTAAAACGGTTTTGGTGTGTTATGGCATTTGCCATATAGCCCACGGTTTAAACCGTGGGCTAAAATGGCATTCAATTTTTTAATGAATGGATTTATCCATTTTCGATAATGGCGATTTCATCTTCCGTCAAATCGTAAAGCCGGTAAACTAACTGGTCGGTTGGGGTTCAATAGACTTCTTCGGAAATTCAAGTTTTTCGATTTTCCTCCCTCTGGTTCTCCCTCCAAAGGGAAATAATTGGATGAATTTCCGAAGAAGAATAATTTATGAAGAAGAATGGGGTAAGGAGCATGATAAAGGAATTTGTTAGCGGAGGGAGTGAATAGCCGATTGGTATGAGGAAGAAAGAAGGTCTTTTGCAAATAGCGTGAGGTGAAACAAGCAGCGAAAGGATGAAGACAAGCAGAAAAAGGATGAAGACAAGCAGCGAAAGGATGAAGACAAGCAGTGAAAAGATGAAGACAAGCAGAGAAAAGATGAAGACAAGCAGCGAAAGGATGAAGACAAGTAGCGATAAGGATGAAGACAAAACAAGATAAAACTGATAAAGGACGAGTTTTTAACAAAAAAGAAGCGTAATGCTGCTGTATTGGTGAAGAAAGGCCGGCAAAGAAGAGAGGGATTGCTTGACTTGAGTTGGCAATGACGGGGATTGATTTTTCGCAAAAAAATTAGACTCCTTCGGGAATTCAAGTATTTAACTTTTCCACCCTCCTAAAGGGAGAGAATTGGATGAATTTCTGAAGAAGTATATTGTGGCAAATTGTTATTTTTTTCGTTTGGTTATTGTTTTTCTTACCATCGCTCACGGTTTAAACCGTGGGCTATGCGGTATTCAATTTTTTGATGAATGAATTTATCCATTTCCCTCCACAATTTTTATTTACTCACTTGCTTTTATTTGTTTTTTAAAGGTGTTCGTTAATCGCCACTTTAGCTGTTATGATTTACCTGAACTTTCGATAATGGCGATTTCATCTTCCGTCAACTCGTAGAGCTGGTAAACCAATTGGTCTATTTGGGTTTCAATTTCAGTAACATCAGCTTGCTGATTATTGGTTTTTGCTTTTATTGCTTTCTCCGCTAATTCAGTCAATTTGCTTTGCGTTTTGGCTTCTATGATTGGTATTGGAATTTGCTCAAAGTATTGTGGTTTAACTTCGATATAACCACCGCTTCTGATTACACAAACACTTTTTAAAAAATGCCAAACAACTTTTGAGTTTAGAATTGCTAATAATGCTCTATCATTTGAAGGCAGGAAAACTGCTGGAGCATTCAAATAAACACCTGTATCGTCAAACGCAAATTTGTTGTTGTTTTGAAGATTTGGAAAAATGATTTTCGGTTTTTCAAACAAATCATAATAGGCGCAGTTTCTTAATTCCCACCAAAACTCACCTTTGTCAAAACGCTTCTTTGCTTTCTCTGTAAAAGGTTCGAGATGATTGAAAATTTCAGGGTAGGCAACCTTCATTTTTTCAAATGCTACTTCTTCACTTAGTTTGCCAAAAGTCTTTGATGTTGATTTGCTCTCAAATACAATCATTTTTTTGAATGGTTGTGGTGTTGCCCATTTCTTCAAATCTTTGCCATCGTAAACGTCTTTTAAAACTTTATAGCGACCCAAATTACTTTCGGTTACGAATGCTTCATTTAGTCCTGTAATTATTCCCCGAAAGCACTTTCCGAATTTTTCCTCAATAGTTTTATGTTTTTGAATTTTAGATAAAATATTTTGCTCAAATGAATTGATAAAATTCCAAGCAGAAGTATTCAATTTATCTTGAGCAACTTCTGTATAAATTGAAGAATTGAATAGTAACTCCTTGTCGTAGAAATTGTCTTTGGTGTATTTAAAAAATTTGAAATTGCTTTTGTGATTAGCTTTTTGAGCAATCAATATTATTGGATAGGTTGTTGCTTCTTCAAATACTACCACATCTGTAAAGTCGATATATCTTTCAAATCTGAAATTGTTTTCAACAAACTCCCTTAAAGTTTTTCCTGCGGTGGTTTTATCGAAAGTGTTATTAATGAAAGAAAAATACCCTTTGTCTTTCATTATACTGTGGCTCAATTCATAGAAGTAAGAAAAAATATCGCCACCCGATGAAAATACTTTGTAGTTAGTTTGAAGGTGGTTTTTAAATTCTCCAAGCTCTTCTTGTCGGATATAAGGCGGGTTTCCAATAACCACATCAAAGCCCACAAAATCGCCATCATCATTCAGCACTTCGGGAAACTCAAAAGGCCGATTCAAACATTTAACGCAACGTTAGGCACAAAAAAACCTAACTTGTAA
>CAZYXR010000042.1:12104-27931 GCA_964650845.1 uncultured Chitinophagaceae bacterium | reverse complement strand
TTAAGCCCGAAACATGCTGAGGTAAAATCCCCAATGTGCCAAAATCAATATCGTACCACCATTCTATTCCCTTTACAATCCACAACACAGCAATTAAAGCTGCGGTAAACAACAAGCGCAGCCAAAAAAGTTGAAACTCCTGTTTCATTGCCATCGAATGGACGAATTTTATTGCACATAATTGTTTTACCTAAAAGCTATTTTTCCACAATTGCTGTTTGAAGCAAAAAAAATTCATCATTCCTTGCTTCTTTGCGGCATGGCTACGCATCGCAGCATGGTGAAAAGCGCAACGGCAGAAGTGGAAACACCACTAATGAAACAGTATAATCAAATCAAGGCTAAGTACCCTGATGCGATTTTGCTTTTTCGTGTGGGCGATTTCTATGAAACTTTCGCACAAGATGCCATTAAAGCATCGGTAGCTTTGGGCATCACACTTACCAAACGGAGCAATGGCAAAGCCAGCGAGGTAGAGTTGGCGGGTTTTCCGCACCATGCTTTAGATACTTATTTACCCAAGTTGGTTCGTGCGGGGCATCGCGTGGCTATTTGCGACCAATTAGAAGACCCAAAACTCACGAAGACAATCGTAAAGCGCGGGGTAACAGAAATGGTAACCCCTGGTGTGGCTTTGGGCGATAACTTGCTAGATAATCGCAGCAATAATTTTTTAGCATCAGTTTATTTTGAAGGCAACCAGTTTGGAGCTGCTTTTATTGATGTTTCTACCGGTGAATTTTTTCTTGCCGAGGGAAATCAACTATACATTGACAAACTGTTGCAAAGTCTTTCTCCGGCCGAAGTTTTGTATCAAAAAGGAAAGGAAAAAGACTTTAAAAACTTTTTTGGCAACAATCTTTATTCCTACAAGTTAGAAGATTGGGTGTATCAATATGACAATGCACTTGAAACGCTGCTCAAGCTCTTTGGTACTCATTCTTTAAAAGGGTTTGGAATAGAAGATGAGCGTGTTGGCTTGGTTGCCGCTGGTGCTGTAATTCAATACCTAAAAGATACTGAGCATAACAACCTTGGGCATATCACAAAAATTTCGCGCTTGCGCGAAGAAAAATATGTGTGGTTAGATAGGTTTACCATTCAAAATCTTGAGTTGGTCAATTCGCCTCACCGCGATGGGAAATGCCTGTTGGATGTGATGGACAAAACCACTACACCAATGGGCGCGCGCCTTTTAAAACGTTGGATTTTGTTGCCCTTGGTAGATATAAATTCAATAGTGCAACGCCAAGAAATTGTAGCGCATTTTATTGCACATAAAGCACTGGCTACCGAGTTGAAATCAACGCTGAAAAGCATAGGCGATTTAGAGCGAGTGGTAAGCAAAGTGAGTTTGCAAAAAATCAATCCGCGCGAAATGGTTCACCTGAAACGTGCGCTTATTGCCGTTGCAGAAATTAAAAAAAGCATTCAACAGCAACCCTTAGAAAGTTTGCTAACGCTTGCTCATCAGCTAAATCCATTGCCCGATGTAGCTGCAAAAATTGAAGCAGCATTGCTTAGCGAAGCAGGACCTATGGTGGTAAAAGGAAATTTCATACAGTACGGCTATCATCAAGAGTTGGATGAATTGCGCGCCATTCAAACATCAGGAAAAGAATACATCGCAGCAATTCAGCAAGCCGAGATTCAACGCACAGGAATTACTTCTTTAAAAGTTGGTTTCAACAATGTATTTGGTTATTTTTTAGAGGTAACCAATTCGCATAAGAGTAAAGTACCGAGCGACTGGATTCGCAAGCAAACACTTTCTAATGCCGAACGATACATCACCCCCGAGCTGAAGGTTTACGAAGAAAAAGTATTGGGTGCAGGCGATAAAATTCAACAGTTAGAAGAGCAGCTTTTTGCAGATTTGATTCAGTTTGTAAAAGATTATGTTGTAACTATTCAATTAAATGCAGCGTTGTTGGCATCGTTAGATTGTTTGCTAAGTTTTGCCGAAAGTGCCGAAGCGCACAACTACACTCGCCCCCAGTTAAATAATAGCCTTGTAGTGGATATAAAAGCGGGTCGCCATCCAGTTATCGAACAGCGATTGCAAGTTGGCGATGTGTATATTCCTAATGATATTTTTCTGGATTCCGACCAGCAACAAATACTTGTAATTACAGGCCCCAATATGGCGGGTAAATCTGCCTTGCTGCGCCAAACTGCTCTGATAGTTTTGATGGCTCAGGCTGGCTCGTTTGTGCCGGCAACACACGCCAGTATTGGCTTTGTCGATAAAATTTTTACACGTGTAGGTGCAAGCGATAATCTTTCTACAGGCGAATCAACCTTTATGGTAGAAATGAATGAAACCTCAGGCATAATGAATAACCTTTCGCCCCGCAGTTTGATATTGCTGGATGAAATTGGGCGAGGCACTTCTACCTACGATGGTATTTCTATTGCATGGAGCATCGCAGAATTTTTACACAACAATCAAGAAGCCAAGCCGCGCACTTTGTTTGCAACGCACTATCACGAATTGAATGAATTGTCGGAAAAGTATTCGCGCATACGCAACTTTCATGTTACGGTAAAAGAGGCCAACGGAAAAGTGATTTTTCTACGAAAATTAGAAAGCGGTGGCAGCGAACACAGCTTTGGAATTCATGTTGCAAAAATGGCCGGAATGCCAAAAGCCATTGTAAGTCGCGCAAACGAAGTGTTGCATGAATTAGAAAGCAAACGCATTCAACACGATATAAAAGATAGTGTACGGCAGTTGCCCCCGGCTATGCAACTCAGCATTTTTGATACTGCCGACCCTAAACTGAAAGAACTGTCGGAAGCAATAGCAAAGATTGACGTAAACGTACTTACACCCGTAGAGGCATTGATGAAATTGAACGAATTAAAAAGGTTGATTGATAAGTGATAGAAAGATTTCACCGAATGGTTACATTCGCAGTCAGTAGAAATATACAGCGCATCAGAAATATAAGATAAATGGGTAAAAAAATTCTTTTGGAACATATCAGCGTTCCGGGTATTGAAACTTATGAAGTGTATCGCAGCAAAGGCGGATACACGAGTGTAGAAAAGGCATTGAAACTTACACCCAACGATGTGGTGGAGGAAGTGAAAAAGTCGGGGCTGCGCGGTCGTGGTGGTGCCGGTTTTCCCACAGGGTTAAAGTGGAGTTTTATTGATAAAAAAAGTGGTCGTCCGCGCCATTTGGTTTGCAATGCCGATGAATCGGAGCCGGGTACTTTTAAAGACCGCTTTTTGATGGAAAAAATCCCGCATTTATTGATTGAAGGTATGATTACTTCCAGCTTTGCGTTGGAGGCAAATCTTTCCTACATCTACATTCGTGGCGAATACATGTGGGTATATCGCATTCTCGAAAAAGCCATCAACGAAGCCTACGCCAATGGTTGGCTTGGGAAAAACATTAAAGGCAGCGGATATGATTTGGATTTGCACGTTACCTGCGGTGCCGGTGCGTATATCTGTGGCGAAGAAACTGCTTTGATAGAATCGCTGGAAGGCAAGCGCGGCAACCCGCGCATAAAGCCGCCATTCCCCGCAGTGGTGGGTTTGTATGGCAACCCAACTGTGGTAAATAATGTGGAAAGTATTGCAGTAGTGCCGTGGATTTTAAATAACGGTGGCGAAGAATATGCCAAAATTGGAGTTGGCAAATCAACGGGGACAAAGCTGATTTCGGCTTCCGGAAATATTAAAAATCCGGGCGTGTATGAAATTGAATTAGGCTTGCCGGTTGATGAATTTATGAACAGCGATGAGTATTTGGGTGGAATGCAAGGTGCGCGACCATTGAAAGCCGTGGTGCCGGGTGGCTCGTCAGTACCCATTTTGCCGGCAGAATTGTTTTATAAAAATGCAAATGGCGAAGCTCGCTTAATGACTTATGAATCGCTTGCAGATGGCGGATTTGCCACCGGCTCCATGATGGGTTCGGGTGGGTTTATTGCCTATGACGACCGCCAGTGTATTGTGCGCAACACATGGAATTTTTCGCGCTTTTATCACCACGAAAGCTGCGGCCAATGCTCGCCTTGCCGCGAGGGTACCGGTTGGTTAGAAAAAGTAACTTGGCGTTTGGAACACGGCTACGGTAATATGGAAGATATTGGTCTGCTGTGGGATATTCAACGCAAAATAGAAGGTAACACCATTTGCCCGCTGGGCGATGCCGCAGCTTGGCCTGTGGCGGCTGCTATTCGCCACTTCCGCCACGAGTTTGAGTATCACGTTCGCTTTCCCGAAAAAGTAAAAGACCGCAAACACTTTGAACACGAACCGTGGGAAAAAGTGATGTATTTAATGACGAAAGAAGAAGCAGTAGGCGTGTAAATGCACTTGTGTAAATCAAATACAAAAGCTAAAAGGAATCATGTTTCTTTTAGCTTTTGTTGTTTTAGAAAAACTGTCTTTTTTCTTGTTTTGATTTTGGCTATTATGCAGATAGATGCTTAGCATAAAGTAATGAGGAAATTCTGTGCATATCCTTTTTAAACAAAGTTCTGATACAATTTTATGTTCGCGCCAAAATAAAAGCAATGCGTAAAGCGATAAAATCGGCACTGATTTCAGTTTATTATAAAGACAAACTTGACCTGCTTGTAAAAGAACTGGCAAAGAACAATGTAACCATTTACAGCACCGGTGGAACTCAATCTTTTATTGAGTCGCTTGGCGTTAAGGTTACTCCTGTAGAAACGCTTACTTCATACCCGAGCATTTTGGGCGGAAGAGTAAAAACGCTGCATCCCAAAGTGTTTGGCGGCATATTGGCGCGCAGAAACGATGCCGGAGACTTGCAGCAGCTAAAGGAGTTTGATATTCCTGAAATTGATTTGGTAGTGGTGGATTTATATCCTTTTGAAGAAACCGTTGCTGCCGGAAAAGGAGAGGAGGACGTGGTGGAGAAGATTGACATCGGAGGCATTTCGCTGATTCGTGCTGCGGCAAAAAACTACAACGACACTTTAATTGTTGCTTCAAAAAATCAATACGAACCGTTGGTAAGTTTATTGGTAGAAAAAGGCGGAGCAACCGATGTAGAAGACCGTAGAAAATTTGCGGCTTATGCTTTTCATGTTTCTTCCAATTACGACACGCGCATTTTCGAATACTTTAATCAAAGTAACTACTTCAATATTTTCAAGCAGAGCGAAGAAAACAGCCGTACCTTGCGCTATGGCGAAAATCCGCATCAAAAGGGTTACTTCTACGGCAATTTAGATGCGAAGTTTACAATACTAAACGGCAAAGAATTATCGTATAATAATTTGGTGGATGTAGATGCAGCATTGAATTTGGTAGCCGAATTTACTGCACCTACTTGCGCCATCATTAAACATACAAACAGTTGTGGTTTGGCTTCGCGCAACATCATTGCAGAGGCATACAAAGCTGCTTTTGCTTGCGATACTACTTCGGCTTTTGGTGGTGTTATTGCCATTAACCGCCCAGTGGATGTTGCCACCGCAAACGAAATGAATAGTTTGTTTTTTGAAGTGCTTGCCGCCCCGGCATACGATGCCGAGGCATTAGAAGTTTTGCGCAGCAAAAAGAACAGAATACTCTTAGAAGTACTGCCAAATGCCAAAGCCGCTACACACACTTTTAAAAATTTGCTCAACGGAATTTTGGTGCAAGATGCCGATGCAACTGCCGAAACCCAAAAGGATTTTAAAACAGCAACAGAAAGACAACCAACGGCTGAGGAAATTGCAGATTTGGAATTTGCCATTGTTGCAGTAAAACATTTAAAAAGCAACGGCATTGCATTGGTTAAAAACAAACAACTTATTGGCAGTAACTGCGGGCAAACATCGCGTGTAGATGCGCTTCAAAATGCTATTCGCAAGGCAGCAGAATTTGGTTTTGATTTAAAAGGTGCAGTAATGGCAAGCGATGCTTTCTTTCCTTTTCCCGATTGCGTAAATATTGCTGCCGCGGCAGGTGTTACAGCTATTGCGCAACCCGGTGGAAGCATAAAGGATAAAGACTCGATAGACGCTGCAAATGCAGCCGGCCAAGCAATGGTGATGACCGGTGTGAGACATTTTAAACATTAAAGCGCTGTGTGTATTGTTGAATAACCATGCACTTTGCAACCGCATAGAAGCATAGATTATAGGAGCTATAAAAACAAAGGTGCGTTAGCAAACTCTTTGTTTTTCTTTTTGCTTTTATTCTAACATTTGCTGCACTAATTTGTTGGCTACTTTAGGGTCGGCTTTGCCTTTGCTTGCTTTCATTACTTCGCCTACAAACAAGCCCAGCAAACCTTTTTTGCCTGCTTTGTATTCGGCAACCTTTTCAGGATATTTTGCCAACACGTCTTTCGCAATTTCGTTTATTAAACCTTCATCGCTGTTTTGCAACAGGTTTAGTTCTTCGGCTATTTGCAACGGAGCTTTGCCTGTTTCGAGCAATACAGGAAAAATTTTTGTTGATGCTACGCTGAAATTAGTTTTGCCTTCATCAATCAAAGCAATCAATGCTGCAATTTTTGCAGCCTCTGCTTTGAATTGTTGAATCTCTATGCCGTTTTCGTTTAAGTAATTTTTGATTGGCCCGAGCATCCAATTTGCTGCAGCTTTGTAGTTTTTAGTATGTGCAATTAGCTGATTGAAATAGGCAGAAGTAAACTTGTCATCGCTCAATAAGCGTGCATCATATTCAGGCAATTCATACACATTCATGTATTCATCTTTCAGTTCTGCCGATAGTTTTGGCATGGCAGATTTTACCTGCTGAATATATTCATCGGTAAGTACCACGGGTGGCAAATCGGGTTCGGGAAAATAACGATAGTCGTGCGCATGTTCTTTGCTGCGCTGCGAAAGAGTTATGCCTTTTACGGCATCGAAACCGCGAGTTTCCTGTGCCATTTTTTCGCCTGCTTCCAATGCATCAATTTGGCGTGTAAATTCAAACTCGATGGCGCGTTTTACATTGCGCATACTGTTCATGTTTTTTACCTCGCTGCGAGGGTTGTAACCCGTAGCACCTTTTAATCGCACAGAAATATTGGCATCGCAGCGCATGCTGCCTTCTTCCATATTACCATCGCATATATCTAAATAACGCACCAGCTTTTGAATTTCATAAAGATATGCCATTGCTTCATCACCACTGCGAATATCGGGTTCCGAAACTATCTCTATCAATGGAACACCCGCACGGTTTAAATCAACCAATGTAAAATATGGGTCAATGTCGTGAATAGATTTTCCGGCATCTTCTTCCATGTGAATGCGTGTAAGGCGCACGCTTTTCTTTTCGCCATTTACCTCAAAATCTACTTTGCCGTTGGTGCAAATGGGCGTTTTATCTTGTGTTATCTGATAGCCCTTTGGCAAGTCGGCATAGAAATAATTTTTGCGAGCAAACTGATTTTCGTGGCGAATTTCGGAGTGTGTAGCCAAACCGATTTTTACAGCCGACTCAACTGCCACTTCGTTTACCATGGGCAGTGTGCCGGGGTGCCCCAGCGAAAGTGGACTAACCTGTGTGTTGGGCGATGCGCCAAACGCTGCACTGTCGCTACAATACATTTTGCTGTGGGTAGAAAGCTGGGCGTGAACTTCAAGCCCTACTATTACTTCGTATTTGCTGTATTTATCTTCCATTGTTATTCGCTAATCCATGTTAATGGATTTTTGCTGGTGTGAAAAAATGATTCAATAATAACTTCGGTATCATTTACAATCTGAAATACAAGTTTGTATGGAAATCGCTTAACACGAAGTGTTCGCAATGATTTATGGCGAATCTGAAAATTCGGATTACGCTTTAGTATCCCGATAGCTTCGTCAAAACAAAGCGCAAGGTCATCACCTAAACCTGTTCGTTTAATTTCATACCACAAGTACGCATCTTCAAATTCCGCTTGTGCCGGTTCAGATATTATCACCGTGAACATGTTTTCTTAACCGATTGATTCGTTCACGCGATTCCTCTAAGGTAAAATATTTTATTTTGCCCTCATTTGCCATTTGCAATCTTCTATCCAGTTCTGCTTTCTGTGCTTCAGTTAAATAGTCGTTGCGTTCAGCAGCAATATCATCCCAAACTTCTTCAATGAGCAATATTTTTTCTGCTTCGCTGAGTTTTTTTATTTCCTCCTTAATATTCATAACTCAAAATTTTGCACGGCAAAGATAAGCTACTTTTATTTTCCTTTTTCGTTTACCAGTGCCCTCAAAAATGCAATTTCTTCTTTTAAAACTATTTAGGGTTTGCGATTGTTTACTTTTGCTGCCACATGCAAACACAAAGTATTATTCAGCAATTGCAGTTATTGCCACACCCCGAGGGCGGATATTATAAAGAAACATATCGCGGTGAGCAATTGGTAGCCGGTAAAAACGGCAAGCCGCGCAATGTAAGCACGGCAATTTATTATATGCTTCAAAACGATGATAAGTCGCACTTTCATCGCATTCAATCTGATGAGTTATGGTTTTTTCATCAAGGAGAAGCATTTGAAATAGTTGCCATTATCAACGGTAATGCCACCACTTTTGTTTTGGGAAATGATTTTGCGGGTGGTGCAATGCCGCAGGTTGTTATTCCGGCAAATACATGGTTTGCATCGAGGGTGAAAAACGGAAAAGGCTATGCACTGGCAAGTTGCACCGTAGCCCCTGGTTTCGATTTTGACGATTTTGAAATGGCTGCGCGCCAAGAGTTGATTGCCGAGTATCCACATTTGGCAGATGTAATTATCACCTTTACAAAACCATAATTGATGAGCAAAAGAGTTGTTGGCATTATGGGTGCTATGCCCGAGGAGATTGATGGAGTTGTGGATTTGCTTGGTGATGTTACAACAACAACATTGGGCAACCGTGTGTATTATTCGGGCAGGCTGAACGGCACAATGGTGGTAGTAGTTTTTTCGCGTTGGGGTAAGGTGGCTGCGGCTACTACTATTTCTACTTTAATCAATGTGTTTGGCATTACCGAGTTGATTTTTTCGGGTGTGGCGGGTGCTATTCACCACGAACTTAATATTGGTGATGTGGTAATTGGCAAGCGGATGTTTCAACACGATATGGATGCGCGACCGCTGATAGCACAGTATGAAATTCCGCTGCTCGATAGATTGTTTTTTGAAGGCGATGAACAACTTTTGAGCAATGCCGCTGCGGCAGTAAATACTTTTTTGCTAAGGGAAAATATAGCAAAAGCAATTGAAGTAGCAACGCTTGCCCAATTCAATATCACTGCCCCTAAACTTTATGTTGGCGATATTGCCAGTGGCGATAAGTTTTTTTCGAGCAGTGCAGATAAAGAAACATTAAAGAGCCGCTTGCCTACTGTATTGTGTGTAGAAATGGAAGGTGCTGCCGTAGCGCAGGTGTGTTTTGAGTATAATATCCCTTGCTGTATCATTCGCACTATTTCTGATGCCGCAGATGAACAATCGCACATTGATTTTGTGTCGTTCATTCAGCATGTTGCCAGTAGATATTCTGTGGAGATTGTTAAGAGGATGATTGGGTGAGGGGATGATTGTATTAACAAGCGAACTACAGTACAAAAGTTCTTTTGTAAGCTATCAAAGTTCTATATTCACTCGGCTAAGTTTTTTTATGATTCGCAATGCCATACTTGTTTTGTTAGTTGTTGCAACACAAAGTGCTTTTACACAAAGTTGGGTGCAAAAGGCGAGTTTACAAGCCTGGTTTACTTTACTATCATAACTACTTCTCAAATTCCAATTGTCTTATTGCTCCTTGTTGTTTCTTAATGCGTTTGGCAAGTTCATTACTGGCAAAAGTATTCTTTGCCTGAACCCCTGCGCTGCCTTTCAACAAAAATATAGCTGTGTTTGCTAATGGCTTAGCAATAAATGAAGGCATCCACAAACCAATGATGATGGTACTCAAAAGCACATTTTCTTTAAAAGAAAACAGATGTAAACTGCTTGCAATGTGCTGTCTGGTTTTTTGTTTTTGTTCGTTGGTATCTACAAAAATGCCACATTGTAGAATATTGAAAAGTTGCTGAATTAAGCTATTTTTTAAATACGTTCTACATGCCTGAAATACTCCTTCGCTTGTTTCTTTCCTGATGGCTTGGGCCGAAAGAAACAACTCGTAATAGCAAGTACGCCACAAATAAAAAGAAGTGTATTGCATTACTTCGCCATGCAAACTTTCGGCATGTATGCTGATGGATTCTATGTAAATTTTATGCTCGGGATGTTTAAACAAACCAAGAATCTGTATCTGCGATTGCGGCCAACATTCGTTGAAAAAGTCATAGCCATATTGCGCCAAGTATTCTTTAAAATAATCAGTGCGCGGAATAAAAAAGCCCGCATTGCCCATGTTCCAAAAATGCTTTTGCAGAAATTCGGTGAGGGAAGGCGTATCGCCATCCTGAAAATACTTTCGCTTAAAATCTGCATGATCAATCAATGTGCCGCAATCGGGGTGTTGTTGTAGTAGCGCAATTATTTTAGACAATGCACCTTGTTTAATTCTGTCATCATCGCCCATAAACAATACATACTTCCCGTTGGCAAGCTCCATGCTTTTCAGTACATTGCTTTTGGCGCCTGTGTTTGTAACATTTCGGTTGTATTGAATAAACGAATAACGCGATAAAAAGGGTTGGATAACCTCATCGGTATTGTCGGTAGAAGCATTGTTAGAAACAAGTATATCTACCTCGCCTTGCAAATTATGTTGGAGTACTTCATCGCACACTTGCTGCAACAACTCTTTCACCAGCAATGCGCGGTTCCATGTAGGTATAGAAACAGTAAGCAATGGTTGATTCATGCTATAAAGTTAAGCCTGCCAATTTGCGCAAATGTTCCTGACTTCCAGCAACGCTGATAAATTTATCAGGAATGGCAATACGCCTGATTTTAGGAAATGAGTTTATCAAGCCTTCCTGCAACAAATCGTTATACGCTTCTAATATTACCGAGCCGAAGCCACCGCTCAGTTGGTGTTCTTCAATCACAATAAATTCATTGTATTCAATAGCAATTTTTTTCAGCAATTTTTTGTCTATCGGCTTTATGTACGGAAAGCTATATAACCCGAACACACTTTTGTTTTCATTCAGAAAATCAGCCGCATATTTCAGCATTGCGCCACAGGTAAGCACAGCCGTTCCGTTTCCTTTTCTTACTTCAATTCCTGCGCCAAATGTGAAAGAAACATCATCGGCATGAACTTTAGGCTCACCTGCTTTTCCTAAACGCAGATAACATGGTCCGTTATGTTTTACAAATTCAGTTGTAACAAGTCTTGCTTCGGTAGGGTCGCCTGGAGAAGCAACTGTAATGTTTGGAATGGCGCGCATCATAGCAATATCTTCGGTAGCGTGATGCGATGCGCCAAGCGAAGCGTAAGCATAACCCGCGCCTACCGAAACTACTTTCACATTCAGGTTGTGATAGCACACATCATAACGAATTTGCTCTATGCAGCGCAGTGTTGGAAAATTTGCAATCGAGTAAGTGAACACATTCCATCCGTCCATTGCCAAGCCTGCGGCAATGCCCGTCATGTTTTGCTCTGCCACGCCAACATTGATATAACGCTCGGGAAATTCATTGGCAAACGGTTCTAAGACAGAAAAGCCCAAATCGCCCGTAAGTAGAAAAACCTTGTGGTCTTTTCTTGCTTCTTCAATCAGCTGTTGAACGAATGCTGTTCTCATGCTTCAATTTGTTTTAATGCTTCATTCAACTGCTCTTCTGATGGCGATTTGTAATGCCACAGCAATTCGTTTTCCATAAAATCAACGCCTTTTCCTTTCACCGTGTGCGCAATGATAACAGGCGGTTTTTCGCTGCTCAACGCTTTGCTGAAAGCTGCTTTTATTTCCTCATGATTATGCCCGTCAATTTCAATTGCATTCCAACCGAAGGCATCAAATTTTTTTGCTAATGGCTCAAGATTCAATACTTCTGTTGTAGTGCCAAAGCTTTGTATTTTGTTGTAATCGACAATAGCAATCAGGTTATTCAAGCCATGATGCGGAGCAAACAAAATGGCTTCCCAATTGCTGCCTTCATCCAATTCGCCATCACTCAGCATCACAAAAACTTTACGGTTGTTTTTTTTGCGCTTAAATGAAAGTGCCAAGCCGCAACCTACTGAAAACGCATGGCCAAGACTGCCTGTAGAAAGCTCTACGCCTGGCACTTTGTGGCTGGTGTGCGAAAGCAAACGCGAATCATTTTGGCTGTAAGTGAAAAGCTCTTCCATCGAAAAAAAACCTTTCAGCGCAAGCGTTGCGTAAACGCCCGTGCAGGCATGACCTTTCGATAATAAAAAAATATCGCGCTCCTCCCATTCGGGATTTTCGGGTTTCACGTTCATTGTGCCATTGTACAGTACCGCAAGCAAATCTGCCATGCTTAACGCTCCACCAACGTGCGATGCCTTTGCTTTGAAAACTAATTGCAGAATTGTTTTGCGAATATTTTTCGCAAATTCTATTGAAGTCATGTTTGTTATGCCTTTTTAAACTGCTGAATAATTGCACTGTGTTTTTCCTTGTGTAGAAAAAAGTAGTTTGTTTCTAAGGTGGCTTCATCTACTAAATTAAAAGGAACAAGACTTAACTCGTGCGAAACAAAACACTGGTAATTGAACTTTTTCAAATACTCAATAATATCATTGGGATGATAGTTGAATTTTGCAGTCCATTTGCGCAGCATTTCGGTGAAAATAATGGGCTGCTGTTGTTGCAGTATTGTTTCTGCGCCTTTAAAAGCTAATAGTTCTGCTCCTTCTACATCACATTTTACAAAGTCCACCTTCAATTGATGTTGCATTACAAAAGCATCAAGCTGCTCTACTTTACAAACAACTTTTTCTAAACTTTCGCTTTCGCTGACCTTGGCTAAACTTGCATTTACAGAAAGTTTGGGGTCGTAGTAGAAATCAAAACTTCCTGTGGCTTCTGATAGACCAATATTATGAGTAAAAATATTGGCAAGTCTGTTGAGGGCAATGTTCTTGTTTAGTTGATTGTAGGTAAACGGTATTGGCTCGAATGAGTGAATTGTAGAGGCCGGAAAACGCTTGGCTACATGCATGGCATACCATCCATAATTACCACCAATATCCAAAACGTTATAACCATCTTGCATCAGTGCAAACTGCATTTGTAACTCTTCTTGCTCGTAGGTGGCAAAATTCAAAGTGTCTAAAGGTGCTAATCTTTTGTCGCCCTCATTCACCAAAAACTTTATTCCTGAATCGCGGAAAGTCATTATCACATTTCCATCTTCAATTTTGATAGATGAAATATTGGTAGAAGGTAGAAGATCGGCATATTCAAACAGCAATTGATGTTGCTGATACATGGCATCTATGTATTGCCATTTATCTAATTTCCCTCCTTTAAATTGTTGTTGAATTTCTTTAAGCATAGCTTTGAATGGTTCTTGAAAATCCTGTTGGAATATCTGTTGTTGCAGACCAGCCCAAGGTATTTATTTTATTGGTGTTTGGAGCATTGCGCAGCACTGCGCTGGGCAGATAAGAGCCATCTGTTGGCGGTTGCCACTTCTCAACTTTAAGATTCTTGTCGGGAAATAAATTGACCAAAGTTTCAGCCAATTCAATAACAGAACTTTCGCCCTGAAGATTACCGACATTGTAGGCATTTGCATTTTCGCCTTTTAATAAAACAGTAAAAAAACCTGCTGTCGCATCTGCTGAATAACAGAAAGCACGCGTTGCTTTTCCATCGCTTTTCATTACAATATTTTTATTGTTTACAATGTCGGCAATAAAGTCTGCATAAACTCTTCCGTCATTTAGTTCCATTCCGGGGCCGTAAGTGTGAAACGGACGAACAATTTTTACAGGTACTTGATGCTGATGAAAAAAAGAAACGCAAAAATTTTCTCCTAATCTTTTGCTTTCGGCATAACAAGCACGAACATTCGTAGGGTCAATATATCCATACTCGTTTTCTTTAGTGGGAATTTGATTTTCTGCAACCGTGCCATAAACTTCACTGGTGCTGAAAAACAGGAATCCTTCGCTGTTGCAATCTTTAGCCAATTGTAACAGATTGTAAGTCCCTAATGTATTTGCGGAGGCAGTGCCTATCGGGTCAATGCCATAATATTTAGGGCTTGCCTGACTTGCAGCATGAATAATAAAATCAAATTTCGAATCACTTTTTATTGGTACAGAAACATCTTGCACCAATAATTGAAAATCCTTTCGTTGCAATAAATTACCGAACTTTTTTTCTGCCTTTGATTGATTACGCACCAAGCCGACAACATCAATTTTGTAATCAAACCTATTGTTTAACTCAAGAAAAGTATAAACCATATATGCCGGAAGAAAGCCATTTGCGCCAGTAACTAACACGCATTTGTTGCGAAAGCGCTCCCACGGCAGGTCGGCTTTTACAACCTGTTCAATATCTTCTTGTATTATAGAGTGTAGCAAAACTATTTATTCAAAATTTTACCAAAGGTTTCAATCACGTAATCAATCATGACATCATTTATCATTGGCGTAACGCCAATCCAAAAAGTATGATGCAAAACGGTTTCCGTGTTAGTCATTTCACCCACACAGCGATAGTCAATATTTTTAAAATATGGTTGTTTTCGTATGTCTCCAGCAAATAGCAAACGGGTATCAATTTTTGCTTTAGTAAGTTCCGCAATCAACTCATTGCGTGTGATGCCTGCATTTTCGCGCACCGTAATCAAAAAACCAAACCACGAAGGATTTGAATTTGGCGTTGCTTCGGGCAAAATTAATCGGTCTTCAAATTGCTTCAAGCCTTCTTTTAGGCGATTGAAATTGTACCTGCGTGATTCCACAAACGAAGGTAGTTTTTTCATTTGCGCCAAACCGAGCGCGGCTTGCATATCGGTAATTTTTAGGTTGTAGCCCAAGCGCGAGTAAATATATTTATGGTCGTAGCCGAAAGGCAAATCGCCTAATTGCCATTCAAAACGTTTGCCGCAGGTGTTGTCTTTTCCGCTTTTGCAGTAGCAGTCTCTGCCCCAGTCGCGGAAGCTCTCCATCAGTTTTATCAGGCGAACATTTTTGGTATAAACCGCACCGCCTTCGCCCATTGTAATGTGATGTGCGGGGTAAAAACTCAATGTGGCAATGTCGCCAAAAGTACCAACGTGCTTGCCGTTGTATGTTGCGCCAAGCGCATCGCAGCAATCTTCAATCAGCCACAGGTTATGCTTTTTTGCAAAGGCAGAAACCACTTCTAAATTGTATGGATTGCCCAACGCATGCGCTATGATAACGGCTTTGGTTTTTGGCGAAAGAGCTTCTTCTAATTTTGCAACATCAATGTTGTAAGTGGGAATGTCCACATCCACAAAAACAGGCTTCAAGCCGTAAGAAATTGCAGGATTGATAGTAGTGGGAAATGATACTGCAACAGAAATAAATTCATCGCCTGCCTTTAGTTTTCTTTCGCCCAGTTCATCGGCTGTAAGTGTTGCAAATGCAACAAGATTGGCCGATGAGCCTGAGTTCACAGTCATTGTTTTTCTAACCTGAATATATTCTGCCAATGCAAGCTCAAATTCATCATTGAATCTTCCTGTGGTGAACCAACCATCTAAAGAAGAATCAACTAAATATTGCAGTTCTTCATGATCAAAAACCTTGCCACTTACCGGAACATTATTTACTCCTGCCGCAAATGTTTTGCCTGCGAAAACTTCTTGGTAGTAATCTGCAACTAAAGACTGTATCTGTGTTTTAATTGCATTTGCTTTTTCTGTCATTTCTTTTGATATGTTTCTAAATCTTTCAAACAAAGTTGATATGCATCGGCATTTTTTACCAATGAATTTT
>CAZYXR010000042.1:11438-12094 GCA_964650845.1 uncultured Chitinophagaceae bacterium | reverse complement strand
GTATATGTAGCAGTCAAGGTTGTTGTATATGCACATCAAGTTGGACTGGACCAACCTGTGAAACACGTAAGTAGCATTTTGATTGTCTTTTATTCTTTATTTACTGGTTTTTTCTATAGCCGTTTGAGCCGTCCATTTTGGTTGCCATTGCAATTCGTTTACAGCTTTGCTGATGTCTAATTTCAGCAATCCGGCTTCGTGAGGTGCATTTTTTTGTGATGGAAAATTGCTATTGCCTTTGCCCCATGCGCCAATACTTAACTCCACTAATTTGCCCACGGGCAAAGTGTCGGTAAGGTTTGGGCCAAAGTTATATGCCTGCGAAAATTGCTGCGGATGTTTTTGCAGCAATGCCGCCAATTGCAGATAGCCCGAAAGTGGCTCTAAAACATGCTGCCATGGGCGCACAGCATTTGGGTTGCGCACTTCAACTGTTTTATTCTTGCTAAGTGCGCGAAAAACATCGGGCACAATTCTATCTTTTGCAAAATCGCCACCGCCAATTACATTGCCGGCACGGGCTGTTGCAACAGCTTTTTTATGTTTCGCAAAATCATTAGGATTAAAAAAACTTGAACGAAAAGAATCAACCACAATTTCTGTTGCTGCTTTGCTCGCACTATACGGGTCGTAGCCGCCAAGCCTATCGCTTTCGC
>CAZYXR010000042.1:11132-11428 GCA_964650845.1 uncultured Chitinophagaceae bacterium | reverse complement strand
GGAAAGTGCCATTCGTTGTTGTGATACACTTTATCGGTAGTAACTACCACTACGGTGCAAACCTTTTTTAATGCCCTTACGGCATTCAGTAAATTTGCCGTGCCTATTGTGTTTACTTCAAATGTTTCTACGGGTATTTCATAGCTTTCGCGTACCAATGGTTGTGCGGCTAAATGAAAAACAAAATCGGGTTGAAATGCAAGAATTTCTTTGGTGAGTTTTTCTTTGTTGCGGATGTCGGCAATTACGCTTTCGCAATGCAGTTTCCTAGAAAGTGCGTCAAACAGTGATGGTTT
>CAZYXR010000042.1:0-11122 GCA_964650845.1 uncultured Chitinophagaceae bacterium | reverse complement strand
TTAATGCATAGCCTTTCACTTTTGCGCCCAATGTTTCTAACCATAAAACAAGCCATGCTCCTTTGAAGCCGGTGTGGCCGGTTACAAATACTTTTTTGTTTTTAAATGTTTGGTTGAAGTTCACTTTGTTTGTTGCTTTGTTTCTTACCACACTTTCCAATCTGCTTTTCCATCTTTCCACAAGCCATTCAAATATTCAAAGTCGCGGTAGGTGTCCATACATTGCCAAAATCCTTGATGTTCGAAAATGCAAAGTTCGCCATCTTGCGCCAGTTGCTCTAAAGGTTTACGTTCCATAATGCAACTTTCATCATTGCTTAAATACTTGAAAAACTCTTTGTTGAAAACAAAATAACCGCCATTGATTAAACCGCCTTTATCCATTTGCGGTTTTTCGGCAAATGATTTTACAACACTACCCTCGGTTTCTAATTCGCCAAATCTTGATGGAGGCAATACGCCTGTTACCGTTCCTATTTTGCCGTGGCTTTTATGAAAGTTCACCAACGCGTCAATATCTACATTGCTAACGCCATCGCCATAAGTAACCATAAACAAGTCGCCATCAACATACTTTTCTGCTTGTGCAACGCGGCTGCCCGTCATGGCATTTAAGCCTGTTTCGGCAAAAGTAATTGTCCACGATGTTTCGTCATGCTTGCTGTGTACTTGCACTTTTCCGGTTCCTAGTTCCAATGTAAAATCATTGGCACGCATTTCGTAATTTAAAAAGTAGTTTTTTATTACATCGCCACGGTAGCCCAAGCATACCACAAATTCTTTATAGCCATAATGCGCATAGGTTTTCATTATGTGCCACAAAATAGGTTTGCCACCTACCTCTACCATAGGTTTGGGCTTAAACTCGGTTTCTTCTCTCAGTCTTGTTCCAAGACCCCCTGCCAGCAATACAACTTTCATGCGTAAATGATTTGCTTTTTACAGGTTGCATGAAAGTTGCCAAAAAAAATATTCATATCAATAGTTGAATTTAACTTTAGCTCATTTCACGAAAACTGCCCCGCAATCGTTTGCGGAGGCATAAACATAAGATGATTTTAAATTTTGATTCTATTAAGTGTGCATAACCTTTAATATGTCGGCTACACTTAGTTTTTGTTGGGTTCCGTCAATCAAATTTTTTAATGCCAACAAGCCGCTTTGCATTTCCTCGCTGCCAATAATTATAGCGTTGGCTATTTTCTTTTTGTTGGCATAATCTAATTGCTTGGCAAGTTTTGAAACGCTTGGATACATTTCTGCCGCCACGCCTGCTGCACGTAGCTGTTGCAATACATTAAAAGCATATTGCTGCGAAGGTTCGTCAAAGTAAGCAAGCAATACCTTTGTGCCTTGCGAAACATTGTTAGGGAAAAGATTCAACTCTTCCATGATGTCGTAAATGCGCTCTATGCCAAAGCTGATGCCCACGCCCGGCATGTTGCGCCCGCCAAACATTTCGGTGAGATTGTCGTAGCGCCCACCGCTGCCAATACTACTGCGCAAGCTGCCACTATGGTTTTTTACTTCTATAATAAACCCTGTGTAGTAATTCAAACCGCGAGCTAATGTTTGGTCGATGGAGATGTGTGATGCGAAATGTGCGATATGGGATGTGTTGATTACAAATTCCAATTCTTTAATTCCGGCAAGAGCAGTTTCATTTCCTGAAAAGTATGTTTTGAGCTGCGCAAGTTTTTCATCGTTACCACCGCTGATACCCAAATATTCATCCAACAATTTTATCTGTTGTTCATTAAAGCTATCTGCTTGTAAATCGCTTAATACTTTTTCTTTTTCTACCTTGTCAAGCTTATCAATGGCAATGGTAAGTGCAGTAAATTTATCTTCAGCCTTCATTACTTCTGCCAGGCCTGCCAATATTTTTCGGTTTGAAATTTTTAGTTCAACATTATCGAATTGCAGCATGTGAAACACTTCGCTAAAAATTGACACCAACTCAATTTCGTTGTACAAACTTTCGCTGCCGATAACATCGGCATCGCATTGGTAAAATTCTTGATAGCGACCTTTTTGCGGTCTATCGGCACGCCACACCGGGCCAATATGAAATCTTCTGAAAGGAAATGCCAAATGCTCTTGATGCTGTACCACATAACGCGCCAATGGCACTGTAAGATCGTAGCGCAAGCCTTTTTCGGCAATATGTTTCAGTGTTTCGCGCGAATTTTTTTCGGCAAGTATTGCATCGGGGGTATCTTTTAAAAAATCGCCACTGTTCAATATCTTAAAAAGCAACTTGTCGCCTTCTTCGCCATACTTTCCGGTTAGTGTTTCTAAGCGTTCTATTGCAGGTGTTTCAATCTGCTGAAAGCCATATTTTGCAAACACTTTTTTTATCACATCAAACAGAAAATTGCGCTTTGCAATTTCTTCGGGCAAAAAATCGCGTGTGCCTTTGCTTAGCGCGGGTTTTATCTTTTTGTTGTCGCTCATTTCATTTGTATTTCTCAATTATCTTATCGGTTGCTTTGTCGAGCATTCTGTAAACGTGTTCAAAACCATCGCCACTACCGTAGTATGGGTCGGGTACGCTTGCGTCTAAATCGGGCGTTACTTCATTTAGTATCAACAATACCTTGCTTACTTCATCGGCATTTTCGGCTAATGCGCGCACATCCCAAAAGTTGTGTTTGTCCATGCAGTAAATTACATCAAACTTGGCGAAGTCGGCTTTTTGAAAAGGGCGCGAATGCTGATAAGTAATATCAATATTGTGTTTTTTCATGCAGCTTATAGCACGGTTATCGGGCTGCTCGCCTTTGTGATAACCGCTGGTGCCTGCCGAATCTACTTGCCAGTGCAACCCAATCTGTTCGATTTTATGTTGCAACAAACCATGCGCCATTGGCGAGCGGCAAATGTTACCCATGCAAACCATCAAAAAATTCATGGTGCGATAATACCAAAATGCCGTTGAATGAAAGATTAGCAAAAATTTTATGCCAAAAAATTAGTTTAGCAAGCGGCATGAGAAATGTATTGTTTTTGATTTTGATAGACCTACTGCTATCACAAACCCTATCTGCACAACCGCTATTGCGGCATCCTATCAGCACCGAAGCTGAGGTGGGCAACGAGCCTTGTCGCGATACAATAAAGGTTTTAAAACGTACCGAATTTTATGATATTGGTGTGGTGCTGCCTTCGTGGCAACCGATTGTAAACGAAAATTATGTTGCCGTTTTAGAAGGTTCGGTTGTGTACAATACAAAACATGGTGGCGATGGGCCGCTTATCAGCCACGAAGATTACCCTTTGTATCATTATACCCATGATGTGAATTTTAATGTAGCTCCCGACCGTACAGACGATAACAGATTTACCAATCTGCTTCCGCTAATGGTTTACAAAAACAAAGGGCACGAAGATACTGCGCTGCGCAGTGTAATTCATGTGGAGTGGGAGTGTGGCATAGCCAACTACAATAAGCATAATCCCTTTAAGCACATCATGGATAAAGGCAATAGTGCAGGTTTTTTTTCTGCGGGGCACAAACGAGGCGATGTGCTTTGGGCTTGGCCTTCGATAGGCGATTGGGTTCATGTAGAGGGACACTATGTGTGGGATAGGGGGCACCCACCAGCTAAAGCCGAAATTCATCCGGCACGTTTTGTTGCTACCAAAAGGCAATTGCCAGAAAAGATTGAAGTTGAAAACTCATCTCCCAAATTTGCTACGCGTATAGATATTTTTGCAAGTGGCGATGGTGGTGCGCTTGTCAATAATAGAGCCGAGTCGCCATATTGGGTGCAGCGTGTAAAAATGAGCGGTAAAGATTACAGTTTTACGGTGCATCATTCACTACCAAAACCATCGGCATCAGCAAAGCTAAAGTATCAACTGCTGGAAAGGAATGGACATAGCTTTACTGCAAGCGAGGCAGTAGTGGTAAACGATTCGGCTGGTAGTGTTACTGTTTTTATTCCATGGAAAGAGCAACAGGTAAGCGACCTTGCTGTATTTGCAAAAACTGTTTTTTTATACTGGGATGAAGGCAATGGTGTTGCAACCGACTTTAAAATTCAGGAATATGATGTAAAACTTACACAATTAGAGTATAAAAAACTGAGCGAAAAAGGTGGTAAAGCAGAGTTGCGAATGTTTGCAAATGTTGGTAGCCACTGGGTGTTGCTGAACGATTTTTTTTCATCGAAGGGGAAAGTGCTAAGCCGCGGATTGGGCAAAACTACCAAACGCAATTGGCAGTTGAGCAACAGCTTTAAAGTGTTTGTGCCCGATGCGAAAAAGTTTCGCGTTTATGCAGCCGGTTGGGAGGCCGATGGTGTGGATAGGTTGATGGGGCAGGTTGTAGATCAATGCCAGCCATGTACGCCAAAAACAAAACGCTTTTTTAAGAAGAAAATGATAAACATTGCGATGGCACTTGGCGGTTGTTTTGACGATAGAATTGGCGAAGCCACTAAGCTGCACGCCCCTACAGATTTGTTGAATTACAACTACTTTAAATCGGCTCCAACCGAGGGCGAAAATGAGGACGTTTGCCCGTTTAGTAAACATGATTTGAAGGATAGATATTTTATCAATTATACCATAGAGAGTATAAAAGATGCAGAATAGCAAACTACTTTTCGGCTGTGTACATGGCGCAAGTGCCCAATGTTAGCGGATTCCATCTTGCTTTTGTAAAACCTACATTGGCTAAGATATGGGTAAATGCCAAGCCCTGAGGGAAAGCGCGCACGCTTTCGGGTAGATAAGTATAAGCGCGTACATCGCGCGAAAAAATGCGCCCTACTGTTGGTAAAACGTAGTTGAAGTAAATGTCGTAAAAAAAGCGAACTACTGCGTTGTGCGGCAGGCTTACTTCAAGAATTACTAATCTACCACCAGGTTTCAATACGCGATAAATTTCTTTTAAGCCTTCTTCTAAATATTCAAAGTTGCGCACACCAAAACCTACCGTAATGGCATCGAAAGTGTTGTTGTCGAATTCTATTCTTTCGCTATCGCCTTTTACAAATTCAACAATATGTGCTGTGTTGCTTGCTGCTGCTTTTTTTCTGCCATATTGCAACATGCCTTCGCTAATGTCATAACCAATAACTTTTTCGGGCTTGGCTGAAAGTGCTTCAAAAGCAAAATCGCCAGTGCCGGTTGCAACATCCAATATTTTTTTGGGCTGAATTTCTGCAATAAATCTTACTGCTTTTTTGCGCCAGCTTCTATCAATACCAAGGCTTAACAAGCGGTTCAAAAAATCGTAACGATGTGCAATGTTGTCAAACATTTCTTCCACCTGCTCTTTTTTAGTGCGGTTGGCATCGTTATATGGCGTTACTTTTTCTGACATTAGGCTGCCGCGAAGATATAAGACAAGGTTGTATTAACTGAAATAATCTCGGTTGATTGTAATGTTGATTTGAAAAATCTCAAATCAAAAATCTGCCATTTTGATAAATCAATTCGCCATCGGCCCAAATTTCGCCACCATTTTTCATATCGGTTATCATATCCCAATGCACGGTGCTTTCATTCAAGCCGCCACACTGTTTATAGGATTGCCCAACGGCCATGTGAATACTGCCGCCTATTTTTTCATCAAATAAAATGTTGCGCGAAGTGCGTTGAATGTTGTAGTTGGTGCCTACGGCAACCTCGCCCCAATAGCGCGCACCGGCAATGCTGAACACTTTATCTAAAACATCTTGCCCTTTTTCTGCACTCCATTTTACTACTTCTCCGTCTTTCACTTCCAGCGTAATGCCTTCTACATCTTTACCCATGTAAATAGTTGGGTACGAAAAATACGCTTTGCCGTTTACACTGTTTTCAATTGGTGCGCTAAAAACTTCTCCGCTTGGCATATTGGCGCGTCCATCGCTGTTTATCCATGTGCGCCCTTTTACCGAAAATGTAATGTCAATATTGGGTCCTTTGTAATGAATTTTATCTGCTTTATTCAATCGCTCAACATACGCCTTTTGTGTGGCGCGTACTTCGAGCCATTTTTCTACCGGATTTTCATCAAATAAATAACATGATTGGAAAACGAATTGCTCGTATTCTTCCAATGTCATTTCTGCATCTTCGGCTCCTGCTGGTGTAGGATACTGACACAAGCACCTGCGCATACTGCCATTGCCTGTGCGTTCAAAATATACTTGATTTAATGAGCCTCTTGAAAAATCTGATACTTTTCGGTATTCAAAGGTTCTTTTTCATCATCGCCTTTTTCAAATGGGGCGCGAATATTGAGGTAGCAATCAAATGTTTCCATCGCAATTTTTCTGGCGGGGTTTATCCATTGCAACTGGTGTGTGTCGCCATAGGTAAGCACATTGGCATTGCCTAAATTTAGTTCCACATTTATAACAGGATGCCCGCCTGCTTTATACACTTCCGTTACTACTTCGCGCAGCAGTGGCTCGGCTAAATAGGAAGCAGTAATATACACTTTATCGTCATGCTTTACTTCTAAGCAATAGTTTACAAGCAATCGGGCGTATTTTTCAAGGATACTTTTTTCAGGCATAAAATTTCATTAAAGGCTGCAATTATAGTGGTGAATTTCAAATGCTTCGTTTTATTCGTGTTCAAATACTTTGTTTATGAAATATCTTTTTTTGCTATCGGTATTTATTACTTCCTTTTCGTTTTCGCAAGGGTATTATATGGAGTTTAAACTAAGCAGCGAAAGCGAAGGTTTGCTTGGTAATATGAAAGTTTCGGCACAAGATGGAAACAGCCGCAGCGAAATGAATTTTACCGGAGGTAAGTTGGCAAGTTTTATGCCAAATGGTTTGGCGGCATTGCATTTGGGTAGCGAGCCAAATAAAATTTTTATGCTCAACTCTACTACCAAAACCTATTCGGAAATTGTTACAGATAACAGTGCCGATTGGGCAGACTATGAGCAAAGCGAATACGAAATTACTGTGATAGGAAAGGAGAAAGTAAACGGATACAATGCCACACATGTAAAAGTAAAAGGGAAAGGTGGAAAGAATTTACAGGATATGTGGACGAGCACCGATATTGCCGGATATGCAGATTTTGCGAGAGTGAAAACGCAATATACAGGTAAAGACAATTTGAATAGTGCGCTTGCTGCAAAAGGTGCTGCGGGGTTTCCGGTGCGTGTGGTGGCAAGTCAAGATGGGCAAAGCTTTCAGATTGATTTGGTGAAAGCAGAAAAGAAAGCCGTTGATAAAAATTTGTTCAGTTTAAGTGGTTACGAAAAAGGTGGTATGTATCCTGGCTTGCCGGGTTCTATTGATGTTTCAAAATTGAAAGACTTGCAAAATATGTCGCCCGATGAGCAGCGAAAACTGATTGAAGATTTAATGAAGCAAATACAAACAGAGCCAAAATAGTTGCGCCACTGTTTGCATCATTATGCGCTTTGAAAATGGATAATCCTTTAATTCTTCATATCGAAACTGCCACACCGCTTTGCTCGGTTAGTGTTGCGCGGGGCGAACATTTGTTGGCTGCAAAGAGGGCTACTGTTCCAAACAGTCATGCGCGTTCATTAGCATCTACAATTAGGCAGTTGCTTGATGAAAGTGGTTTGGCGATGCAAGATTTAGATGCAATTGCTGTGAGCGAGGGACCCGGTTCTTACACAGGATTACGCATTGGGCTATCTACTGCCAAAGGCATTTGTTATGCTGCCGATATTCCATTGGTTTTAATAAATACTTTGCAGGCTACGGCTGCCGGAATGCGCACTGCAATGGAAACAGATAATGATGTTTGTTTTATTCCCGTTTTGGATGCCAGACGCAACGATGTTTATTGGAGTGTTTTCAATAATTCATTGCAGGCAATACACAATGCCGAGTGTAACAGCATTCAGGATGTGATGCAATATGTTTTAGAAAAAAAATTGAATGCCGTGGTTGCGGGTACCGGCACATTCAAGTTCGAGGCGTATCAACCCCAAATTCGCTTGCTGCATGATGATGTAGTTGATTCAAAGAATTTTACTCGCCTTGCTCTTGCAAAATTTCAAGCAAAACAGTTTGCCGATTTGGCATATAGCGAACCGATTTACAGAACTACGTAAGGGATTGTTTTTTATCTCGCCATTGCCGAGTGCAGTACCGTTTTATTGTAATGTTCTTGTAGTGAAACTACATTCATTTTCGGCATTACTAATTTGCCGAAATAGTCGACCTCTTCAATCAATGGAAAACCAGAGTGAATAAATGCTCTGAAACCAATATCCATGTATTCGTGCAGCTTAGAAGCAATCTGTTCGCCACTGCCCACCAATGCGCTGCCGCAGCCCGAAAAAACTTTGCCAACAGCGCTCCAAACCAATGGCTCAATGTACCCTTCGCTGTTTGCTTGTTTGCGTAATTCATCTTGCCTGAAAACGCCATACGAAGCTGCATCCTGGTGCTTGGCTCTGATGTTGAAAGCCTCTTGTTCATTTAGTTTTGAAACTAACTTTTGTGCGTATGCTTTTGCTTCGTTTTCGGTTTCGCGCACCACCATGTGTATGCGCAAACCAAAGTCTATTTTTCGCCCATTTTTATAAGCTAACTCCGAAACCTCTTCAATAGTTTTGCGCATCATTTCCTTTGTTTCGGGCAACATTAAATATACATCGGCATACTTTGCTGCTACTTCTTTTGCTTCTTTAGAAATGCCCCCAAAATGTATTAAGGGTCGTTTATTGAATTTTGTTTTTGCTGGTGCTGCATCTAAATGCAATTGGTAGTATTTTCCGTCAAAATTTATCTCATTCTTTTCCCATCCCTGTATCAAAATGTCAAGTATTTCGGCACTGCGGCCATAGCGCATTTGTGGGCTGTCTTTTCTTCCCGGATAGTCGGATGAAATAGCATTGATGATGAATCGGCCTTTCGATGTTTGGTCGAGAGTGCTCAACATTCTTGCTAAGGTGGTAGGGTAAATTTCGCCCATGCGCAAAGCTACAATTGTGCTTATGTTTTGTGTAAATGCTTGTGCGGCTGTGGCAAAGGAAAGCGGATCCATGCCGGTATCATAGGCAGTTGGCAGCAATGCCGCTTTGAAGTTGTTTTTATCGGCAGTTTGCAAAATATTAAGGCAGTGTTCGAAGGTGCTTGCCCTTGTTTTGTCGCGCTCGCCCAAGTAGGCGGTGTCGCCATCGCTCATGTCGCAAAACCAAGAAATTTCGGCTACTTGTTCAGTAGTTTTGATGTTCAATTTTATAAATTTTCATGCAAGGATAAACTATTCCCTACTAATTTGGTAGAGTTTGTATATTTGCTTCGTTTTTCATCATTAAAATTTAAAAAAATGGCTACATTAAGATTGGGTGATATTGCACCAGACTTTACTGCGCAAACATCTGAAGGCGCAATTAATTTTCACGAATGGTTAGGAAACGGGTGGGGAATTTTGTTTTCGCATCCGGCAGATTTTACACCGGTTTGTACAACAGAATTAGGTACTGCGGCAAAACTGAAAGGTGAGTTCGATAAACGGGATGTGAAAATGTTGGCATTGAGTGTTGATCCGGTAGAGTCGCATAAGCTTTGGATAAACGATATCAACGAAACACAAAACACCACGGTTAATTTTCCAATTGTGGCCGATGCAGACAGAAAGGTATCGGATTTGTACGATATGATTCACCCCAATGCAAACGAAACATTTACGGTGCGTTCGGTGTTTGTAATTGGTGCCGATAAAAAAGTGAAATTGATTATCACGTATCCTGCTTCAACGGGTAGAAATTTCAATGAATTGTTGCGTGTAATTGATAGCTTGCAATTAACAGCAAACTACTCGG
This sequence comes from uncultured Chitinophagaceae bacterium, assembly GCA_964650845.1. Taxonomy (GTDB): domain Bacteria; phylum Bacteroidota; class Bacteroidia; order Chitinophagales; family LD1; genus UBA7692. The sequence continues at coordinate 1,350 of CAZYXR010000042.1, read as the reverse complement.
TAGCTACACCAGCCAACTGGCAACAAGGCGATGATGTGGTTATTTCGCCAGCTATAAAAACAGAAGATGCAGCTGCAAAATTTCCAAAAGGATTTAAAGTGGTGAAGCCATACTTGCGCTTAACACCGCAACCCAATTTGTAATATTTAATGCTGGGTTTTACACTTCGTTTAAAGCAAGCAGCCACCTATCCATTGGTATGGATTGTTACGCTGCTTGCTTTACTTTTTGTGCTTGCTATCTACTTTGTAGATGCTGATATGCGTGTGCTATTGGCAGAAAAATTACCTGTATTTTTTACCACAGAAATGCTGTGGTATGTTTTGGTTGGTTTTGGTGCGCAAATGGTAGATGGCGCATTGGGCATGGCTTACGGAGTTTGCTCAAGCACTTTTTTAATGAGTGTTGGGGTTTCGCCAGCAGCGGCAAGTGCAAGTGTACACGTTGCTGAAGTTTTTACTACCGGTACTTCGGCAGTAGCACATTTTTCTTTTAAAAACATCAATAAAAGATTGTTTAAAGCTTTGGTTATTCCGGCTGTTTTGGGCGGTGTGGTTGGTGCTTATTTGCTCAGTTCGTTTGATGGTAACATGATAATACCTTTTGTAAATATTTATCTGTTCATTATGGGAGTTGTGATATTGCGCAAAGCACTTGCCCCAAGAATTGCACGCAAAAAGGTAAAGCATATTGGTTTGCTTGCTTTGGCGGGTGGTTTTTTAGATTCGGTAGGGGGCGGAGGCTGGGGACCGGTTGTTAATTCCACATTGTTGAGTAAAGGAAAGTCGCCTCGCTTGATTATTGGTACCGTAAATACTGTAGAGTTTTTTCTTACTCTTTTTAGTGCAGGTGTTTTTACAATGTTTATGGGTTTGCAAAACATTCAAATCATAGTGGGGTTAGTGCTTGGCGGTGTTATTGCTGCTCCGTTTGGAGCTTTCCTTGTTGGTAAAATAAATGCCAAACCACTGATGCTGATTGTTGGTTTGCTGGTTTGCATTTTAAGTGTGCGAACATTGTTGTTGGCGGTTTTGTAACCCGTTTTTATGGCTTTGTTTTTAGCCATGTTTTTATCTTGGCGATAATCGCATTAGGTTCTTTAGGTTTCGATTCTACTTCTGCTATCAAAAATCCATAAGGTTTTAGCGCATCAATATGATCGCAAAAAACCTTCAGCATTGCAATTAATGGTATTGCAACTATTATTCCCGGAATACCCCAAATCAACTCGCCAACCACCAATGCAAGAATTGTAAACAGCGGATTTATTTTTACTTGCGGCCCTACAATAAGTGGCTCTAACAACCAACCTTGTATTAGTTGAACAACACCGTAAGTGGCAACTATGCC
>CAZYXR010000041.1:27145-28692 GCA_964650845.1 uncultured Chitinophagaceae bacterium | reverse complement strand
TTTTCTTTTACCACAGCTTTACCCAAGGTGGTTATTGTGGCCGAATCCGGGTTGTGCAGATTGCTCTTGGTTGCTTCAATTTTGCCATAGCGTTCAATTGCTGCAGCGTAATCTAAGAACACGGCTTGCCCGGTTTTGTTTACACCAAAACCAGCATCGCATCTTTCTTTTGCAGCGCGGCTTGCCACATCGCGCGGAACAAGATTACCAAAGGCAGGGTATCTTCTCTCTAAATAATAATCGCGATCGTCTTCTTTAATTGCACTTGGCTTCAATTTACCTTCGCGTAAAGCTTTTGCATCTTCTTGCTTTTTTGGCACCCAAATTCTTCCGTCATTACGCAACGACTCTGACATCAAAGTCAATTTAGACTGATGATCGCCCGAAACCGGAATGCAGGTTGGGTGAATTTGTGTAAAACATGGGTTGCCAAAATACGCTCCTTTTTTGTGCGCTTTCCAAGCCGCTGTAACATTGCTGCCCATGGCATTGGTAGAAAGAAAAAATACATTGCCATAACCTCCGGTACAAAGCAATACTGCATGACCAAAATGGCGCTCCAATTTTCCACTTATCAAATCGCGAGCGATAATGCCACGCGCTTTTCCTTCAATTGTTACTACTTCCAACATTTCGTGGCGGGCATACAATGTTACATTGCCCATACCCACTTGACGTTGTAATGCACTGTATGCGCCCAACAACAATTGCTGCCCGGTTTGCCCGGCTGCATAAAAAGTTCTTTGCACCTGCGTACCGCCAAACGAACGGTTGCTCAGCAAGCCTCCGTATTCGCGCGCAAAAGGCACACCTTGCGCCACGCATTGATCTATAATACTGCCGCTCACCTCGGCCAAGCGATGCACACTGGCTTCGCGGGCGCGATAGTCGCCACCTTTAATAGTATCGTAGAAAAGACGATAAACGCTATCGCCATCATTTTGGTAATTTTTTGCTGCATTGATGCCGCCTTGTGCTGCTATAGAGTGTGCTCTGCGAGGCGAGTCTTGAAAGCAAAATGCTTTTACCTTATAACCCATTTCTGCCAACGAAGCTGCTGCCGAGGCTCCGGCAAGCCCTGTGCCTACAACAATAATTTCTAAACTGCGTTTGTTTGCCGGATTCACCAACGGCACGCTCGATTTGTATTTGGTCCATTTCTCGGGCAATGAACCTTCGGGAATTTTTGAATTGAAGTTTGACATAAAACTGTTTGAATATTTTAAATTACTTCACTAAGCCTAAATAAAATGCCACCGGCATAGAAGCAAAAAGCAATGGAACAATAATTGAAAATGCGATACCTGCTACTTCAATTATTCCATTGTATTTTGAATGATTGAAGCCAAGAGTTTGAAATGCACTTTTAAAACCATGAAGCAAGTGCCAAAAAAGAGAAATACAGCCCGCAACATAAATTACTACGGTGTACCATTCGCTGAATTCTTGCTGCATTAAAACAAACAGATTCAACTCTTCACCGGTGGCAAACTGGTTGGCACGGTTAGGAATCCAAAAATGTGCAGTGTGAATTACCAAAAACAACA
>CAZYXR010000041.1:0-27135 GCA_964650845.1 uncultured Chitinophagaceae bacterium | reverse complement strand
CTAACAAACCCATGCTGCGCGAATACCACTTACTGTTTGCATTGGCATTTTCGTAGCCGTATTTTACAGGGCGCGCGTTATGGTTTTGCTTCCACAAAAGCAAACCATCAATAATGTGAACCAAAAAACCTGCCACCAATCCAATTTCGAGTGTTCTTACAATTGGGTTGGTACCCATAAAATGAGCTAAGTGCAGAAATGTTTCACCACCATCGTTATAAAAAACCGCAGCATTGATGCCAGCATGAATTACCAAAAAGGTGATTAAGAAAATACCGGTTGCCGCCATTAAGGCTTTTTTACCGATTGAAGATTTGAATAGATAAGAACTTAATGTTCCCGAATTGTTTGATTTACTCACGGTTGTCAAAATTTTGCTCGCCAAAAATAGCCTTCAATAACAGAAATGAAAGTCTTTTTACGATTAAATTGTAAACATCATGTATCTACGGGTTGTTTGCGCCTCTTTATACCCCATTAACAACAACCAATACGATAATACAATGGCGAGACTAAACTGAATTGAAAATTTGCACCGCAAGTTACACTTTGTAAAACAAAAAGCGGCAAGGGATAAAAGCAGATCCAAAACAACTTTTCATCTAAAATTCGAGCTACCTTGCAGAACTTCCTAATGAGATTATTTACCCCCCTTAGCAATTTTATATACACACAATACTATTCCTTCACCGAACTAATATCGTAACGGTCGCTGAACTTTTTTCCTTCATTGTTGAAATTGCTCCAGTGTGGCACTTCTTCATCCATCATTTTGCGCAGCAGCGAATCGGCAACGGCAAGTTGAAATTCATTTAAAGAATCGTTTTCGAAAGACTGAAAATAAGGAACAAACGTTGCTGAAACATATTGCCCATAAAAATGCAGCAGATTAACAGCAGCCACTTTCAATGTAGAGTCAGCATCAAAATCGCCTTTGGCAATTACACTTTCGGTTGTTTTGGCAATAAGGTTCAAATAGTTTGTAGAAACCGCCAAACCTACTTGACGACTACCAGAATGCACGGCATCGCTATAATCAATAACACTGTCAATAACCACAGATGTTTTGATAAAAATTTCATTGTGATACACCTTTGCGCGTTTGGCTTTTTCGGAGCAAGAGCCAAGCGCAGTAACCAACAACATGATAACAAAAATAGACTGTAAACGATTCATGGGGAAAGCGTGTATAACTTTAACAAACCTAAGGCATTTTATTTGCGTATTAAAGAATGAAGTAAAATCCTCATAATTCTTTGGGCGTGGTATTTAATTTTCGGTATTGGCTTTCGGTGATAGTTTTCACCTTGTTTTCGGCAATTGTTTTTGGGCAAGCAGCGGTAGATAGTGCTGCGCGCGATTACGATTACAAGCTCCCTATTATTTTAAAAAGTTACAATATTGCACGCCAAAAGATAACTGCCGAATTTCCTAAAATAGATGAAAGAATGTTTGCGGTGGCCGATAGTGCGTTGCGCTATTCGCAAAATGATTTATTCAGCTACAACAAACGCATTCTTTATGCCAATACTTTGTTAAGGTTTATCAACATCATCTACAACAATGCCTCGGATGAAGACATGGAAAAAGGCAGATTCAATGATGGATTCAAGTATTTTCCGCTGGTAATGGAATGGGATAATGCAGGTGTAATTTCTCAAAATCTTAAGTTGTATAGAAAATTCACTTTAGCATATTCATCACTGATTCCAAACGATGCAGATGCAGAAGAATTTATAGTGAATTATGCCCGCGAAAACCCAACCGAAGTATTGCGATATGCAGCACAGTTTGGGCAACGTTCTTTTGCTGCAACAGTGATAGACTCTATGGCAATTACAGCACCCGATTTGGTTAAAAAATATTTGTCTTCAGAAAACGCAGTAAGCTATCACATTGTGCGCAGCAAATCGCCCGTATCAAAATACTTGCTTTCGGTTTACCGCACCTACGGCCAACGCTCTCAAGCATACATTCTTGCCTATAATGTATTGAAAAAAGAAATGACGATGGAAGAAGCCGATTCGCTTGGCGACTTCCCGCAAGATATATTTAAGGTATTGGTGGCAACTATGAAAAAACCCGATGCTTACAGCAAGCATTCAATATATCAGTTGTTAGACCACTACGCCATTGAGCAAGTGCGCAATGCCAATAATATTTCTACCACCGGCAGCGGTTACATAGTAGCTGAGTACTTTAAAAACTTGAATGCCGATGATTTATTTACCATAATGATTTATGGTCACAAAGAATTGTCTGTGCAATCGCTTTCAAACATGATTAGTGCTGTAAAACGAAAAATATACAGTCCGTTTCCATACAGTTTTATCAGCTCTATAAACGACAACAGGTTGCGGCAATTTCTTGCCTTTGCAGAGCGCAACGAAAAATTAGATATGATTTTGCAGTTTATGGATGCAAAATCCATCAACCATTTATACACCTTGATGTCGCAAGACGAATCGCCCAGCTTTGACCCCGACCTGTCGGTAACTGACTCTATGGACGTTCAAACACTGCTCCGTTCGCGCATTAGCGAAAGTGCTTTAGAAATACGCCAACAACGCAGTCCGCGTTCAGAAACCGATAATGACCCGCGCCCCGTTTCGGCTCAAAAATATTTAGACGAATTCAACATCACTCCTTCTGAAAAAGCAACAGAACAACATCAACCAACAATAACAGCCGAAGCTCAGCCACCTGTCGACATTGCAGAAACTCAACCTGCGGATGTAAGTGAGCCAATTATTGCACCAATAAGTTTGCGACTTACAGAAAACGAAAAGACAATTTTAGAGTTAAAGAAAAATATAACTGGCACACTGCAGCAAATTCCAAAATTCATAAACGAACCTTTTGCAGAAGAAATATTGATGTATGCTGCACAAACAGAACCCGATGAAATATTCAAACGATTTGATGCTTACAAGGCCAAATTTTTTGCCACAAAAATTTTAGAAACTGCGGGATGTAACGCACCAACATCATTAAAGCGATACATCTATAATGCTTCGCACCAAATTCCAATGTTGTTGAGCAAAAGTACCGACACAGTTATTCAAGCGATATTAAAAATGCCCCGAGTAGCAGGCTACCAAAGCAAATCGTATGTGCTGATGGATGCAATTGTAAAAAACAGAATGACGGTAAGCCAAGCCGATAACATTTGCAACAGCCCGCAATGTATGTTTAAGGAGTTGGCTGCAATTTGCACGCAAAAAAATTACATAGGCAAATATAGTGTGGAGCGCGAACTAACAGATTTTTGCCTTCGTTTTTTGCGCGAAATAAACGACAATATTGCCTACAACGAAGCAGATGCTTTCAACGCCATTGAGGGTTTTTCTGCCACCGAAATTTATTTCTTAATGGTATTTGGCAGAGAGGAAGTGGTAACAAGCTCTTTCAACGGTTTGTACACGCGCCTGCAACGCAAAATGAAAGGCGAAAACATTTCATCGCTATTAAAAAAGGTTGAATACAATCGTTTTAGAACCTTCATTTCTATGTGTGCAGCCTATGGAAAATTGGAGCCAATGCTAAGCGAATTGCCAATTGCCGAACGCGACACACTGTTATTGAATTTTGTGCGCAATATTGCGGCTGCCGAAAGCAATACAGAAGGTGTAGAAATTGCCGAAACACTCAACAACATCCGCGATAAACAGCTACTGGCAGTGCTGCATACCGAAGTGAAAAATCAGTTTTTAATTGCCGATAAAGATTCAAACAACTTAACCATTGCACTTTATGGCGTATTGGCAAGTTTGATAGACGGTAATGCGGTGGTAGATGTAACTTGGTTTGATAGACTATCAAAACAAATTCGCATTCCGGCATTGAATCAAATGCCTATAAACACATTGCTGGGCGAACAAAATAAGTGTGTGCAGCAAATGTATTTTTACAACGATGCCGATGGGCGCGACTCGTACAACAATTTTTTAAACACTTTTAAGATTCTACCAACTTGGAAAATAGAAGATAAAGGCACCTACGTTGTAATAAAAAGCGTAGAAGGTAACGCAGTAGAAATATACGCCAACAAACCCGAGTACGAAACCAACGGACAGGACGCAGTAACAGAGTATTTACGACTCAACAACACAACTCCAAATGTAATAATACACCGCGGCCACAGCTTCCACACGGCATCTACATTGCAACACGTTGATAGCAAAATAAAACTGCTTTTGGTTGGCTCGTGTGGTGGTTTCTACAAACTCTCAAATGCCATTGACAATGCGCCCGAAGCGCACATTATTGCCACAAAACAAATTGGCACAAAAACTGTAAACGACCCAATATTGCTATCGCTGGTTGAAAGCATAAGAACAGGAAAAAATATAGTGTGGAAAGACTTTTGGGAAATGATGAAACAGAAGATAGGCTCCAATCCTCATTTTACAGATTACATCCCGCCACATCAAAACTTAAAATCACTATTCAGCAAAGCTTACTTTTCAATTCTTGGCGTGTGAAAAAGATTTACGGACTTATGGACTTACAGATTTACAGAACAATTGATCGATGCAAGTTATCGGCAGTAGATCTGTACCGACACAACACACTTACGAGATCATCGATTATCATTCACCGCTCGTTACTTTTTTTCCTTTTCATCTTTTCTTTTTCGCTCAATGTTTTTGCCAACGACACAACTGCAAAACGCCCTAACCTGATTGATACTGAACAAGACCGAATAGATAAATTAGACGGCTACTTAGACCGAAAAATTCACACAGGCGACACTGTAATTGACAAGCAAGCCGCATTCTTGTACTTTGATGTAATTGACTACATGCAACGGGTTATTGATAAAGATTTGATTGTTGGTTTAGACAAAATAAACTTCTACGACAACCTCTTTGTAGAACTGCGCAGTGTAAACAAATCGAACTACTACCGTGTAGATGAAACCGACAAAAAACTACTTCATGTTTTGGGTGGTTTAAATGCGGTGGTACAAGGCAATTTGAAAACGTATTTGTTAGATAACATTCGGCTCTCTATAAAGATAGCCGGGTTTTTTAAAAACCAACCCGACATACAAGAATTCTTAACTACTGCGGCTAAACGTTACCCAACAGAAGTGTTGTACTTTTCATACTTGTTTGATGACAAAGATTACGCCCTGCCAATTTTAGAAACCGCAGTAATTGAGGTCCCCGCCACCGCAAAAAAATATTTTCTCGACAATCAACCTCTTTTCAAAATATTGAAAAAAAGTAGCAATCCTGTTGTTACTACCATATTGGCAATTGATAAAAAATTTGGCAAAAGCACCAACTCATACACACTGTTGGATGATATTTACAACCAACGAAAAACAGCCGAAGAAGCTCATGAAATAGGAAAAGAACAGTATGCATTTTTCAAAGCCCTGTTGAACATTCGTAAGAACAAATCCATTTTAGCTGCACATTCATTAGAAGCCGACTTAGAAGTAAATTCCCTTAAAATAGTGCGAATTGTAAATGACCTGCATAATGAAACTGAAACAGTGCGATTTGGGGTAGTAGATTCATTTAATGCACAAGATTTATACACTTTAATGGTGTATAGCGAAGAAGAAATTTTCACCTCTACTTTTAATGGTTTTTTTAAAAGACTATTAGCAAAAATTGATAGCACCAAGGGCTATGAGTTTTTGCAGCTAATGGGCGAAAATCGCTTTCGCACATTTATAAAAATGGCTGCCAGCTATGGCAAACTCGAACAGTTTTTAAACACAATGCAACCCGAACAGCAGCAAGCACTGATGGTAAAATTTGCCAGCCGATTAGAGGAAGACCACAACGATGTGGCGCAAGCTGTTGAAGTTGCCGATGCTTTTGGAAGCATCAGCGATTCATCGCTTTTAAACTTGTTGCGCAATACAATAAAAAGCGAGTACAGCCGTGTGGAAGCCCTAAAACATAAACGCGGCATGGTTGTTTATGGCTTGCTTTCCAACTTGTTTGCTGGCGATGGTATTTTTAAAGACGATTGGTTTAAAGGCATGGCATCAAAATATCAGCTACCTCCGTTAGATAAAGTGAGTTTTGAAAACCTATTCCATAGAAACAAGCGCAACATTTGGCAAATGTATTTTTATGACGATGAAGATGGCGATGCTTCATTCAAAAGTTTTCTTGCCACATTTAAAGACCCAAATTGGAAAATTACCGAGAGTCAACACATAGTAAAAATTGATTCGCGCGAAGGCGCTTTGGTAACTATTTATGCCAACAAGCCCAAGAGCGAATACATTGGCCAACCAATGATAGAAAAGCTGTTAGACAGCCTAAAGCAAGAGCCGGATGTAATGGTGCATCGCGGGCATAGTTACTATGCATACAAAACCATTGAAAAAATTCACAACAATACTGCTGTTTTTATTTTAGGAAGCTGCGGTGGCTACAATAGCCTGCGTGGAATTTTTGAACGCAGCCCCAATGTAAGTGTAATTGCATCCAAACAAATTGGCACCATGCATGTAAACAATCCATTGATAAAATTATTAGCAGAAGATGTGCGCAACTTCCGCGACATCAATTGGTACAAAACATGGGAAAGTTTAGAAGGAAGCGTAAAAAACAACAAGCAGGCTTACGAGCGATTTCTCGATTACATTCCGCCTCACAAAAACTTAGGCGCACTTTTTATTAGAGCTTACAACAGGCTTACCGAAGAGTAAGCAAAAAAACTACAACCCGTTGAACGAAATACCTACCGCAAACTCGTTTGCCACAGGCCCTCGACCACCTTTAAACACTCTTACCACGCCATAATATGCAGTAAGATTAAACACGCTGTAACCAATTCTTAAAGTTGGCCCTGCGCGAAAAAGGTTGATATCGGCAAATCTTCTTTCAACATATACCTTTGTTCTGCTACCTTCTTTAATGCGCTCTTTAGTGTGAGAATCTACTCTAACACCGGCTTTAAAACCAATAGCGAATTTCCAAAAGTTATCTGCCTTATCAGGATTGGTTCTTATTCTTAATTCCAATGGAATATCAATGTATTGAATGGTAAGTTTGTTCGTTTTGATGTTGCTCAGTTTTGTGGCATCCATCACATCAAATCTTATTCCGGTAGAATCTTCAACCATTTGACTGCGGTGATAAACGTTGGTACCCGAATAGCCAATGCCTGGCGCAAAACTTACACGCGACTTTTTTATACGAAAATCCCAATAGAAATAAATATTGATACCACGCGAATACCACTTTGTTTTAAAGCCGTTGCCAACACTATGCGACCAGTTTGTAGCCAGCAAATCAATGGCAATACGATCTTTCGGAAATTTTATTCGCGCCAATTGTTGTGCCTTAAAAAGCCTCATTTCCTTTTTGGTGCGTTCTCTTGTTTCGGTAGTATCCGATGGGGTTTCTGCTTTTGCAGCAATAGAAAAAGCAAGCACCAAAAGCAGAAAAATGTATTGAATGGATTTATTCATATCGTTTTTTGAAAGTTGCGAATGTAGGTATTTTGAAAAGCATGAAAGCAAGTTGGAATTACTTAACAAATGAATGGCGTGTTATTTTTTGTTCCGCTTCTTCTTTTTGCTCTGCGCTTCCTGCTTCATTTTATCATCTACCAAATATTGAAACATTTTTTTATTCATCCGTGCTATTGCCTTTTGATGAGGGTTTTGCTCAAGAAAATTCAGCATGGTTAAATATGGAAATGGCGAATGCAATTGTTTAAAGTCTGTATCCAAAATTGTATAAGACTGGCTGTTGCCCGGGGTGCTGCCCTCCTGAATTTGATTAGTGTAAGTGTATGAATTCACACTTTCATTTATCAATGCCGTGCCAAAATCTACAAAAAGAAAAAATGAATGATTGAACTTAATTGAAGTGTCTTCGAGCAAAGCATCATTCAAAAACACATCGCGCTCACCCTCCATAATTTTTTTTGAACTGCGCGCGTAAATGAAATAAACCGGGCAAAAGCGGAATTGGTCGCGAAAGGCATTTAATATATGCCTGTTCAAGTTTCTGTCTTTTTCTTGCATTTCATCTGCAATAGCAGTATTGCCGGCATTACGGTAGGCGGCAATATTTTTATCGCGCGATTTTAAGCGTACAATCAACGCGCCACCATTTTTTAACTGCGTAATATACTGTCGCCCCAAATCCACATCCGAAGGCAGCGAATCAACAGTGGCAAACGAAAAAAATGAAGCCGCCAAGGCGGCTATAAGAATCAAATACTTCATGCAGAAACCATCTCCTCCACTATTTCGGCAGGCACAAATTTATCTACCTTTCCTTTTCCTCTAATTATTTCGCGCACTATGGTTGAAGAAATTGACGACAACTCGGGCTTCGATAAAATGATGATAGTTTCAATTTCGGGAAACATTGCATTGTTCAAATGCGCAATGGTTTTTTCGTAATCGAAATCGGATGCCGAACGAATACCTCGAATGATATAATTGGCTCCTTTTTCTTTACAAAAATTTACGGTCAAGCCCGAAAAAGATGCAACTTGAATTGCAGGATGCGCCTTAAAAACACGCTGAATCCACGTCAATCTTTGCTCCAATGTATAAAGCGTTTTCTTTTGCGAGTTCTCGCCAATGGCAATTATTACTTCATCAAAAAGCGGAAGCGCCCGCAACACAATATCTACATGCCCTGTGGTGATGGGGTCGAAAGAACCGGGAAACACCGCAATCTTTTTACTCATAGCGGCAAAGATGGTGATTGATTTCGGATTTTAGTTTTTGGCATCAGTTTTATGTTGATTTTACTTTTTGTTATAAGAAACCATGTTGCAACAACAATTAAACTTGCTTGTATTGTTTTAATTTAATCTTTTCGTAATATTGAAAAAAGGATAACCAATTTTATATGTACAGAATAGCACTTCTTCTTTTAGCAATCAGCTTATTTTTTTCAAAATCATACAGCCAATGCAGCGAAACAAACCAACCCAAAGTATTGATGGTTGGCGATAGTTGGGCGTTTTTTATGAATGTAGATCAAACCATAAACAATGCTTTTAAAAAATGGGGTTTCTCAAATTATAAATACATCACCCATGGATTGATAGCCGAAAATGGTGCCGAAACAGACGACTTCTTAAAGCCCGATAAGCAACACATGATAGACTCGCTGATAAAAGCAAATCCATCTATAGAAGTTATACATTTAAGCATTGGCGGAAACGATGTGCTGGGCGATTGGAAAGTAAGTTTTTCGCAAGCTCAAACCGACACTTTGAAAAGCCAGGTTTCGCAACGATTGCTACAAATTATTGATTTTTTAAAAACTACCAAACCGGGCATTAAAATTTTGTGGAGTGGTTATGTGTATCCAAATTTTCAGGAAGTAATTCAAACCTCCATTTTAGGAAACAGCCACCCTTTTTACTCTTCGTGGCAAAAGATGGAGTTCCCCACGTTTGTGCAGCTAAACACGGTACTCAACAGCTTTTCGGCAGATGTAGCTGCTTATGCTGCTACCGACCCGCAAGTGGACTTTATAAATGCAACCGGCTTAATGCAATATACTTTTGGGCAAGCAGTTCCACTGGGCGTAGCCCCGGGTGGAACTTATGCAGCATTTACACAACCATTACCCAATGGAGATTCTACTTATCCATCGCCAAAAAATTCAATGCGCGATTACTTAGGCATCACCAAAGATTGTTTTCATCTTTCTGCAAAAGGCTATGCAGATTTAATAGAATATCACACACAAAAATTCTATCATAAATTATTGATGGATGATTTGTATTTATTACCCGATGCATCGCAAACAGGCTCGGTTTCATCACAAGGCAACATTGTAGATTCGTTAGTATTAGGAGAAGCGTTTGGTGAGTCGTACTCAACAGTACTCTCGTTCGATACGCGAAGCATGGCAGACACTACACTCACCAGCGCAAGTGTTTTTTTAAGAAGAAAAAGCTTGGATGGTGCTAACCCAATCAGCGGCAATCTTGAAGTTAAAATTAAGAACGGCAACTTTGGCGCAAGTGCAACAGTAGAAGCGAGCGACTACACCGCAACTGGCGATGGCGCAGCAACACCATGCTTATTTGGCTCTAACAGCGGAGACGGGCATTGGATAAGATTAGACTTGCCAACTTCTTTGTTTCCATTCATCACCAAAAACGATATTACTCAAATTGTACTTTCTGCACCAAACTTCACAGGGGGCAAAGTTGTGTTTAACGACAACACCGATCCCGAGTTTGCTCCGGTTTTCAACCTAAACTATGGCGAAACACCAAGCAGTATAGAAAAGCCACTATCGTTGAACAATTTCAAAGTGTATCCAAACCCTACCAACAGCATTTTAAATATTGAAACAACTTCGGCAACTGTAATTAAAACAGAAATTTTCAATACACTTGGCAGCACCGTTTTAGCGCAACTGAACAGTAGTAATACTATTGACGTATCCACCTTATCGCAAGGATTTTATTTTATCAATGTTACCACAACCGAAGGCACCGGAAAAATGAAATTCATCAAGCAATAAGTGAATGAAAAACAAAAACACTGCACCTGTATCTATTGCCACCATTTGTGCACAAGACGATGTTGCAGCCAGCAAAATAAAGCCTCACATACAACCCTTGTATGCAAGCTCTACTTACATTTACGAATCGCCCGAAGAAGCCGCAAAAATTTTTGAAGGCAAAGAACAAGGTTTTATCTACAGCCGCTGGAGCCACCCAAATGCCGAAACGGTAGAAAATAAAATTGAACAACTCGAAACCTTTGGTTTAAAAACAACTGCAAAGGCTCTAATGTTTTCATCGGGCATGGCTGCATTGAACGCACTATTTCAATCGCTGTTACAACCGGGCGATGTGTTGATTGCGCAAGGAAATATCTATGGCACTTCCATTGATTACTTTAATTATTTCGGTTCAAAACAAGGAGTAAAAATTATTTATGCCGACTTCAAAAAACTACCTGAATTAGAACAACAACTGAAAGCCGAAAAAGGCAAGGTAAAATTACTTTATTGCGAAACACCCTCCAACCCAACCATCAACTGCTACAACCTGAAAGCATTGAGCGCACTGGCAAAAAAGCACCACACAAAACTTGCAGTGGATAACACTTTTGCTTCGCCATTGCTGCAACAACCATTTAGTTTTGGTGTAGATTTTGTGCTGCACTCCACCACAAAATTTTTGAACGGTCACGGCAATGCACTTGGCGGGGTGTTGCTTGGCAGCGATGTTTCATTTATGCAAGAAAAGGTGTGGAAGGTGCGCAAATTACACGGCTCAATTGTTGCGCCATTCGATGCTTGGCTGCTCAACAACGGCATCAAAACTTTACCTTTGCGCATCAAACAACACTGCCTTAATGCGCAACACATTGCCGAGTATTTACACAAGCACAAAGCAGTGAACAAAGTGAATTACTTGGGTTTAAAAACACACGAAGATCACGCACTGGCCTCGCAACAAATGAAAGACTTTGGTGGTGTGTTAAGTTTTGAATTGAAAAACGAAATCAAAGCCGGGAGAAAACTGATGAAACAAGTTAGGCTTTGCAAACTCACAGCATCGCTCGGCACTTGCGATACACTTATTCAACATCCTGCATCTATGAGCCATTCTTTTGTGCATAAAAAACAACGCGATGCGTTTGGCATCACCGATGGTCTTGTGCGTTTGAGTGTTGGACTTGAAGATGCCAATGATATTATTGCAGATTTGGCACAAGCGCTGAAATAGCTATGATGCCGATGGCTATACATTTTGCTTCAAACTCGATATGCTAAAACGTTATCACCGCCATAAAATCAATCGGCACGTTTATACAAAACAAACCTATTGTTGTGCCACACAGTATCAAAAGCATTAGCGGCTACCAACAACGTATCTGCACTTGCATTAAGGTTATCGCTCACCAAAAACTTCACTTTCTTTTGGTCAGATTCGGGCAATGCTTTTGCGTATCTGCGGGCATAAAGCCCCAAAGCCTTAGGGCGAATAAAATAAACAGTATCCTGTATTGTTGTTATACCTTGTACCGCACTAAACATTTCCACCGCAGCACTGCTATTTGGTCCATCAACAACAGTAACATTTTCTTTAATGATGTAACTAATATCTGGCTTGTACTGCAATAACAGAAAAAGTGGAACTGCGTACATCATCACTTTTTGAACAACAACCGAAGTAATAGGCTTTGTTATAAATTGAAGCGACACAATAATAAAGAACAACATAAATGGAACTATAGGAAACAAATAGCGAAATCCAGAACTATGATGCGGATAAACCAATAACACCAACAAATAAAAAAGCGTAAACAAAGTTTCAAACAAGTATTGCTTTTTTACAAGGCTATACAGCACACCAATTGCAAAAAGCAAAAGCGTAATAAACTTAGTAGGTGCGATAAAAATCTTTCTTGTTTCTAAATGTGGAATAAAAATCGTGCCTAAAACATTTGAATAGAAAACAAAATTGTTTCGAACGGTATGGAGCAGCGACTCTTGCCTAAAATTGGCAATGTAATCGGTCGAAAATATCTCGCCAACAAAAATGAAAGTAATAAGCAAAACTAACAGACAAGTAAACAACCATTGCATTACACCGTAGCAACGCCATAATGCTATTGCCAATGCAGACAGGGCAACCCAGCCCATGCTGCGCGTGCAAACCAGCATACTGCATAAAATAACAATGTGAATTTGATTTGGCCTATCACGCCTAACATTTATGGCAAGCAGAACAAGCAAAATCATAAAGAAAAATTCGCTTGCCACTTGATTTTTGAAATACAAAACCCAAGGATTGTAAAGCAGCAACAAGCAGAACAAAAAGGTCAACAACATAATGGCATTACGCTTTAAATAATAGAAAAACACAAACACCAGCGCAACCAATAAAAAATGATGGAGTAAAATATAGTTAGCGATATTGCCACTGAAACTGTAATAAAAAATGCTCAAAAAAGCAGGATACAAAGGCGGATAGTACGAAGGCGAAATGGCGCTGTTGAGCGGATTGAAAACATAAAAAGTGGGCTGCTGAAAACGGAACTGTGCAGTTTTCTCGGCTTGCATTAAATACAATGCAAAATCATCGCCCCACCCATGTGTGCCGTAGCGGTTGATAAAAAAAATGCCCGCGCAAAAAATGCCGAGTAAAAAATACGAAAAGAATTTGTTCTTAAAAATAGCTTTCAATGAGTGTTCTTTCTGTTAGCCACAAAGGAATACAATGAATCAATAAAGTATTTTCATTAAGAAAAAGGCACTAATAAAATCCTGCAAAAATTCATGCATCACAAGTATGCTCACCTTTTTTACTGAGGCGATTTTACTCTTATTGTTCCGGTGATATTTTTAATCACATAATCGGTAAAATTTTGGTTGGCAGTCATACCTGTACCCATTATAATTTCATCGCTGGTACTGATTTTCACAAAAGCATTGCTGTATATTATCTCTTTCTCTTCATCCCACACCAACTCTTCTGTATTAAGTGTTTCACCTTTTTCATTCACAACCACTACGTTGTTTTTTGCCACCATCAGTTTGTTTCCTTCATGCACAGTGGCGTAATTGGCAGTCATAGTGCTCTCAACTTTTCCGTTGTTGTAAAATTTCAAATCCAAGCCTTTTGGAAACTCCATATAAGGTTTTTCTACAGCGTAGCGCAAAAGCACTGGCGCGGTAGAAACAATTCTGTTTACACCATAATCCGAATAAACAATTTCGACATTCGTGCCTTTTTCAATAGAAGTATTGGTGCGCATAGTTATCTGTTTTGCTTCAGCCAAATCATTCTTGCATGATGATAACAAAACCAATAAAGCGAAAAGAAAAAAACAGTTGCGCATATTTAGATGTACTCGCGAAGATAACAAGTGTGTAATTTCATCGCCAATTACCATCCAAAATGTTTTTTAATGCGTTGCTTCTGCGCACGGTGATGACTGAAATGAATGGCGCATAACTGCATCCATTCTTGAGCCGTAAGCCATCCCAAAAACGGATGCTTAACGCGCACATCCTCAGGTGCATTTTGCAATCGCAAAATACTATCGGTTACAAGTCGTTTTACTTCCTCAAGCCTCTTTACAAGAGTTTCTTTACTATCGGGCTGGTTTGGCTGCACCGACACGCTGCTGGGCATTTCAATCTTTACCGATGGCATTCTTCCAAATGTAAAAACCATCCAACCTGCAAAGTTTTTCCTACCACCTTTTTTTGTTCGTTCATCACCATTCACTATCCGCTCAATATTTTTGAAGAAAATCCCCTTTGATGCCATCCATAAATGAACATATACTTGTGCTACACTCCACGAATTTTCGGCAGGTTTTTGTAGCAATTGCTCTATCGTATAATTATCCAAATCTTGCAGCCATTCATCAATAACAGCTTGAGTTTTTTGTTCTAGTTGTGCGTATTTCATAACTACAATATACTTCATTTTACGAAAAATGAATGTTATTTAATTAGCAGTACACACAATGACATAACTACACTACCGACAAATAAATATAGCCGACAACTCAAAGCCAATCGCTTATCCTATACCTCACACCATATTGGCCTCAGTGCAAAACTTTTTTGAATCAATTATATCTATTGAAATACACCTGCCTCATAATTCTTAAACTTTGTTTACTTTTATTTCACTCAAAGATTAAAAACATGCATACACACAAAACAACTTACACTTTACAAGTTTTGTTTTTGTCGGTATGTATTTTCTCATTTCTTTTTTTATCTGCCCAATCGCCAAAAGTTATAGTAATTGGCTTCGATGGATTAAGCGGTTGGGGCATTAGCCAAACATCAACACCGGTATTTGCTAACATTAAGTTGCAAGGCGCTTCTACATTAAAAGCGAAAGCTGTTCTACCAACATCATCCTCTTCCAATTGGGCATCAATGATAATGGGCGCAAGCCCAAATGAACATGGCATAAAAAGCAATAAATGGAAGCGCACCAAGCTGAAAGGCAAAAGCTTTTGCAACCGAAATTACGGTCAAATATTTCCAACAATTTTTGGAGTGCTGCGCGAACAAAAACCCGACAGTAAAATATATGCTGTGCATCACTGGAACGGCTTTGCAAGGCTTACAGACCTAAATGCCTTCGACAAAATTACACATACAAAAAACGAATTCAACACTGCTAAAAAAGCTATTGAAATCATCAAAGAAAAACAACCCGATTTTTTGTTTTTGCACTTCGACCATTGCGACCACGCGGGCCACGAATACGGGCATGAAACAAGCGAATATTTTGAAGCGATAAAAGTGGCCGACTCACTAACAGGCGCCATTATTGAAGCAACAAAAAGTGCAGGAACATTTGAACAAACGTACTTTATCGTTACATCCGACCATGGCGGTATAGGCAAAGGACACGGAGGCAAATCGGCAAAAGAAGTGGAAATACCATGGTTGATTACAGGACCAAAAATAAAACCCAATTACATATTGGCAGACCACACGGTAAACCAATATGACACCGCTGCTACTTTAGCTTACATATTTGGTATAAAGCAACCCGATTGTTGGATTGCCAAACCAATTTCAGAAGCATTCACATCCTCTCCATCAGCAAAATAATTCATCCATTTTTCAACCATAGCATGAAGCAAATTTTACTCGCCATCACCATCCTGTTTCAATCATACTTTATCTTTTCTCAACAAGCTACCATAATCGGAATAGTGCGCGATGCAGACACCAAAGAAGGCATTGGAAGCGCAGTTATTAGAGCCGAAGGAAAACGTGCCTCAGTTACCAATGCAAGTGGCCAATTCAAAGTAAATGTAGAAGCAGGAAAAGTAATTGTTGGAGCTTCATACATGGGATACAAAAACAAAAAAGATACCATCATTATCAGTGCCGGGGAAACCAAAAACATCACCATCGAGTTGCGCTCGCAAAGCATACAACTCAATGAAGTAGTTACCTCAAGTTTCTACAAAAAAATGCTGCTAAAGAAAGCGTAAGTATGGAAGTGGTTACCAAAAACCAAATAAAAAACACCAATGCAAACGACCTTGGAGATATAGTAGCAAAAACACCAGGCGTAATGGTGCAGGATGGGCAAATTTCTATTCGCGGTGGCAGTTCTTTTTCGTATGGCGTAGGCTCAAGAACTGCAGTACTGGTAGATAACTTAGGAATGACGAGTGCCGACCTTGGCGAAGGCCAAAACAAAATGGTGCCCGTAGAAAACACTAAGCAGGTAGAAGTAATTAAAGGAGCAGCTTCTGTTATTTATGGCTCATCGGCATTGAATGGCATTGTAAATGTAGTTACAGAGTGGCCTAAGGATAACGAACCACGAACCGACATTGACATCAACACAACTTTTTTTGATGCCCCAAAAGAACCTAAACAACGCTGGTGGGTTGGTGGCACTCCTTTTGGCATAAATGCAAATATCAATCATCAGCAAAAAATAAAAGACCAGCAATTAGTTGCCGGAGGAAACATCACCGGAGCAATGGGTTTCATACAACGCTCTAACGAATTTCGCTTTCGTTATTTTTTAAAAACCCGGCATCTTAATCCAAAAATTGAAGGATTAAATTATGGTGTAAATTTCAGCCAAATGTACGAGCGCAGCGACAGGTTCTTTATTGCTGCCGATATGGACACCAATGCACTTCATGTAAAAGTAGACTCCAACGACCGATATCTGCGCACCAGCATAGACCCACACATCTCTTACCAAAATGCAAAAGGACACCGCGCCACATTCAACATGCGCTACATAAATATATGGCGCGAAGGAAACAATCAAGACATCAATGCAGTATCTCACAGTTTAGAGTTTCAACCACAATATCAATACGCCTATCGCAACCTGTTGGTACTTACTGCCGGAGTACCAATTTCAACAGGTTTTTCAAAAAGTAATTTGTATGCAGGCACCAGAAAAAACTTTAATGCTGCGATATATGCACAAGCAGAAATCAATTACAAATTTCTTAGCTGGACTGGTGGTGTGCGCTACGAAGCCGTAGGCGTAGATACTTTTGTAGAAACATCAAAACCAATTTTTCGCACGGGTATAAATCTTCGTGCAGGCAAGGCATCTTTTTTTAGAGCTTCGTGGGGGCAAGGCTACCGCATTCCGGCAATTGGCGAGCGCTTTGTTGCTGCCGAATTCACACAAGGCATTTATGTAATTCCTAATGACACACTTAAAACCGAAACCGGCTGGAATCTTGAATTGGGTTTTAAGCAAGGTTTTCAAGTAAAGGAATGGAAAGCATATATTGATGCGGCATTCTTTTGGCAGGAATACCGAAATTTTGTGCAATACGAATTTGGAATTTTCCCCAATGAATATAGAAACGGCACTCCTATTTTCCCAAATATTGCATCACCATACCTTACCCCCGATGGCAGACCCGGCATATTTGGTTTACGCGCTACGAACATAGAAAATGCACGTGTTGCGGGCTATGAAATTTCTATTGCCAGCCAAGGAAAAATTGGCAAAGTTGGTTTGCAAATTCTTGCCGGATATACTTATACCTATCCGGTGAGTTTATCAGATACTACTGCCGATGAAAAACGAGATGTGCGCAACATTGGCAATTATCTACGCAACTTCTTTCTATTAAATGGTCGCGCTGCCGATTCGGTAGAGTCTGCACAAATGTTGATGTTTCGCACGCGCCATCTGTTTCGTGCCGATGTGGAAATCACCTATTGGAAAGCCTACTTAGGTGCAACTGTTTATTATGGAAGTTTTCCCGACCAAATTCCACCACTGTTTAATGCTGCAGCAGCATTTTTGTTTAATGGTGGTTTAAAGTCTTTGAACGATTATGTGGCAAAACACAAAGGAGGCGACTTTGTGGTGGATTTAAGGGCGGGCATAAACATCACCGAAAAATTCAAACTTGGCTTTATTGTAAAAAATGTTGCTAATCATTTTTACTCGCTGCGCCCGGGCAAACCAGAACCTCACAGAAATTTTACGGTGCAGTTGCGGTACACACTGTAAGTATTCTCATCAATCTTTCACACATCTAAAGCCTATGTGATTGCCCGTGCTTCGATACTCACTTTTGCCGCGTGTACCAACCATGTATCGTGTACAGTATTGTTCTGTACAAAGAAATGATCCTCCGCGCTGAACCTTCTTTTCTGCGCCCGGCTCTTCGCTATCAAATGCCACGGTTGGCCCTTTAGGATTTATTGAAATAGTATCTTTTGCTAATTGGCTGTAGTAATTTTCATCGTACCAATCGCTACACCACTCCCACACATTCCCTGCCATATCATACAAGCCATAGGCATTAGGCTTGTACTGTTTCACCGGAGCCGCATCAGCATAGCCATCTTTCACTTCGTTGTTGTTTGGAAATTCGCCTTGAAAAATATTTGCCATCCACACACCATTTGGGCTAAGTGTATCGCCCCAAGAATAAAGCTTACCCGATGCACCTCCACGCGCAGCAAACTCCCACTCGGCCTCAGTAGGCAATCGCTTATCAGCCCATGTGCAATATGCTACGGCATCTTGCCAAGCAATATGCACTACCGGATAATGTTCCTTTCCGTTGATGCTGCTCCCTTCGCCAAATGGGTGTTGCCAACTTGCTCCTTGTTCAAAGCGCCACCACTGCGAATAATCTTCTAACGTAACCGCCTTTGCAGGAGGCGAAAACACAATGGAGCCTGCTACCAATTGTTGCTCATCTGCTTCGGGAAATTCCTCTTTTGTGGGTCGTTGTTCTGCAACAGTTTTATAACCTGTAGCTTTTACAAAAGCTGTGAACTGCTCATTTGTAACCTCACTCTCATCCATCCAAAACCCATCTACGCGCACCCTATGAATCGGTCGCGCATCGCGCATAGTTTGCGCGCCACCATTTTCCATCCCTACGGGATTTTGTCCACCCATGCTAAAATTGCCACCCGGTATCCATACCATTGCGGCAGGTTGCGGCACATGGCTTTTGGCGCTAAATTCTATTGTAGGTAGAAAAGTATCCAATTCATGAACGGTATCTGTTTCCCTCTCGCAGGGCTGTGCTTTTTGCCTGCACGACATCAGCACAAAAACACAGATGCACACGAATAAAAATGCTGCCTCGCACACCTTCATTCAGCAAAAGTAATGGAATGAATTGCTTTTTATTCGCCTACACTAAACAACTAAGATTTAAAGAAAAGCAACAGCCTCTTTCAAAGAAAAAAATCATTACAAAAGCAGCAGTTACAAACTGCTGCAAAAATCAAGCTAATGCCGATTTTTTCTTTTTGTACTTATAGTTTTCTACAAAATAATAGGTAGAAAAACCAAGCAGCAGCAATAAGATAACACTGTTTTCTATCCAATGCTCGAACGGATGCACCCAAATTTCTTTGAACAAATCCCAACGACCAATTACCTCAACAAAATTCCAAAATATTATCACGGTAGGCACCGCATAGCGAATAGCATAATCGTAATTGCTGATGCGTATCAAATTCATAAATAAATACATTGACCAGAACAAAGAACCAAATGCTACGATGTAGGTAGCAAGGTGTTTATCTCCGGCAATTTCTTTGTCGTAAACCAACAAAAGCACAATGTAAAATGTCCATAATATCATAATGGTTTCCACAAAAGTAACCATAGCCGTCAGTTTACTACTTCCACCCGATGCACTTATTTTTGCCCGCAAGCCAAACACTTTTTGAAACCAAATAAAAAACTGGCATTTGGTATTGCTGAATACAAAAAACAACAATAGGGTCAACAACAATCCAAGCGATGACATCATTACCAGATATTCGGGTTTAGTGGCAACTTCGCCATCTTCCATTAGTGGTGCTACACTTAGTTTTTCGGCAATCCAAACGAACGAAAACTCCACCCAGCCCGTCCACACCAAAATGCCGGCCAGTAAACCCGCTAATGTTGCTATAAGTTTATTGCTGTTTTTTACAATACCATACACCAAACTAAATGCCCCTAACAATCCAATAATAAAAGCTCCTATAAGCTTATGATGTTCAAGTACGCGCTCATTTAATACCATAAGTGCATGACCGATAGGCATGAACAATAAAACAATCATAAAAGCAATTACGCCCCTTTTGTATTTGTTGATAAATGCAAGCATATACTCCCGTTGAACGAGCGAAAATAAACCTATTTAGATTTATTCCAAATAAACAGATGCGTTTGGGAAAACAAATTCCAAATCAACAGAAACTACTGCATGAGTTTACTCAGCAAATCACAAATACCCATGCCATAGATTTGAAAACTGATAAGAGAAACAACCAATTCACAAACTACCACCACAATTTTTTTGATGTATGAACGGAGGAGAAATAATTGCTCGCGTACTACAAAAGCATGGTGTAAAATTTTTGTTTACACTATGTGGCGGACACGTTTCGCCCATTTTTGTAGAAGCAGAAAGAAAAGGAATTAGAGTTATTGACACACGTCATGAAGCGAACGCTGTATTTGCAGCAGATGCTGTATCGCGGCTTACAGGCGTGCCGGGCGTGGCAGTAGTTACAGCAGGACCCGGTTTAACCAATACAATTACAGCAGTTAAAAATGCGGCCTTAGCGCAATCGCCATTGATATTACTTGGCGGTGCCGCTGCAACAATATTAAAAGGTCGCGGTTCATTGCAAGATATTGATCAGCTTGCTATAATGAAAGCAGTGTGTAAGCACAGTACAACCATCAGCAAAGTAAAACAGATAGTACCGGCATTAGAAAAAGCATTTCGCATTGCACAAACTGGTGTGCCTGGCCCAGTGTTCATTGAATGCCCAATTGACACACTGTATGGTGAAGAACTGGTGCGCAGTTGGTATGGCGCAAAAAGCAAAGACCAGCAACCAAAAAATCTTCAGGAAAGAATTATACAATGGTATATCAACTACCACGCAAAACAACTTTTTGCAGGGAAAGAAAATATTGATTTTGATGCTACCATTCCACCACCCGAAATTCCTAAACACAACGCTGCACAACTGCGCAAAACAACAGCCATGTTGCTGAAAGCACAAAGACCACTTTTACTGATAGGCAGCGGAGCAATGATGAATGCAAGCGATGCTAACAAGCTTTCATCGGCAGTAGAGAAATTAGGCATTCCAGTCTTTTTAAGTGGTATGGCGCGCGGCTTGTTGGGCAAAACCAGCGATTTGCAAATGCGCCATCACCGCAAAGAAGCTATAAAACAAAGCGACCTGATAATACTTGCCGGAGTGCCAAACGATTTTCGTTTGGATTATGGCAATCACATCGGCAATCGCAGGTTTGTTTCCATCAATCGCAGCCGCGAAGATTTGAACAAAAACAAATCTCCTACACTGGGCATATTAGCCGACCCACAAAAATTTTTGATTGAGTTGGCAAGCATTTATAATGGCAAATACAATTCATGGATTAGCGAGCTAAAACAACGCGACATAAGCAGAGAAAATAACATTGATGAGCAAGCAGCAATGCCTGTGCAGGTTGGCATGAGTCCAATTCTACTTTTCCGAGAATTGGAAAAGCGGTTAGACGACAATACAATTTTGGTAGCCGATGGTGGCGACTTTGTAGCCACATCGGCTTACACACTGCGCCCGCGTGCACCTCTTAGTTGGTTAGACCCCGGTGTGTTTGGCACCCTCGGTGTAGGCGCAGGCTTTGCCTTGGGCGCGAAATTGGTTTTTCCCGAAAAAGATGTTTGGATAATTTATGGCGATGGCAGCGCAGGATACAGCTTGATAGAATATGACACTTTTAAACGGCACAACCTTCCGGTAATTTCGGTAATTGGCAACGATGCCTGCTGGAGCCAAATATCACGCGACCAAGTAGATTTTTTAAAAAGCGAATGTGCCATGAATCTAAACTATAGCGACTACCAAAAAATAGCCCAGGCATTTGGTGGCGATGGCGAAAAAGTAGCCACCATCGAAGAATTTAAACAGGCTGTTACCAATGCAGTTACGGCATCGCGCAATGGCACACCTTTTGTAATAAATGCGATAGTGGGCAAAACAGATTTTCGCAAAGGCAGCATCAGCGTATAAGCAACATCTTCTTGTTGCGTTTACACAAAATACTTTTCTGCCACAGTTACCGAAACATATCAAACCTTGCGCCAGGTTAGAAACATTAACAAGCAATAGTGCGCAACCTGCCACAAACTTTATTTATCTATGTATTCAATGAATACCAAACAACTCTTTGCATAAAACTTGTTATGACCGGAACATCCATTATTGATGATTTAAAATTCCGCTTTCGCACAGGCAACATGGTTACAAAATTGATTTTTGTAAATGTGTTGGTATTTATTGCAGTAAAACTATTTGTTCTGGTGCTTTTCTTTCTGCAAAGCAATGGTTTGTATGGGCAAGTAATTTCGCAACTTACCATGCCCGCCTACTTGCCTAAATTGATAAAACAACCTTGGACCATTTTCACCTACATGTTCCTTCACGAAGGTTTTTTTCACATACTATTCAACATGCTTTGGCTGCTTTGGTTTGGCGAAATTTTTATGCTGTATTTAGGCGATAAAAAAATACTACCCCTGTATTTGCTCGGTGGAATTTCAGGGGCAATTTTGTATGTAGCTTCATTCAATCTATTACCGGTTTTTCACAATTCATTACAAGGTTCAATGATGTTGGGAGCATCGGCAAGCATTTTGGCTATTGTGTTTGCGGCTGTTACCCTAAATCCTGATTATGAAGTTCGGCTGCTGTTTTTTGGCGATGTAAAAATTAAATACATAGCATTTTTATCGTTGCTAATAGATATTCTAAGCATTCCAAACGGCAATGCCGGAGGCTACATTGCACATATTGGTGGTGCCTTGTGCGGCTGGTTGTTTATTAAAGGTTTGCGTAGCGGAATAGATGCCGGCAAACCTATTGGCGATTTTGCCGAATTGGTATCAACTCAATTGCACAAACCAAAACAAAGCGCAATGAAGTATGAAAGCAAACGCACGGCCTCATTCACCACAATACAAACAGAAACCACTATAAAAAGAAGCGAGAACGAGCAAGCACAAGTGGACGAAATTTTAGATAAAATTTCGCGCTCGGGCTACGATAGTTTATCGAAAGAAGAGAAAGATTTTTTATTCAAGTACAGCAACAAATAACTGTTTCAAGCTCACAAATAATTTGAGCAGTAACTATTGAAGCAGCTTACGCTTTTGAGATTGCTTCGTTCCGCAAGCTACGTTCGCAGTTAAACATTTTTCACTCGTACATTGCGAGCTGCAGCATGGCGAAGGGCAATCAATCTCAAACAAAATCTAACTTAAAATTTTTATTGTTCAAGCTCGTCCAAAGCTCTTTTCATTGCTTCCAGCTTCAACATTACTTCATCCCACTCAGCCTCCTCGTTCGAATCGAAAGTAATGGCACCACCCGCACGTATAGACAAGTAACTGCTGCTTGCATTATAAAAAACACTTCGTATTACCACATTAAAATCAAAATCGCTGTTTGGCTTTATGTATCCTATTGCACCAGAGTACAACCCACGCTGAAAATCCTCCATTTCGTCTATGGTTTTCATCACCTCTATTTTAGGTGCGCCCGTCATGCTACCCATCGGAAAGGCAGCACGAATGGCATCTATAAAATACACTTCGCTGCGCAGCTCGGCAGCAACTGTTGAAATCATGTGATGCACCGTTTCAAATTCATATACCCCGCACAACTCCTCTACTTTCACGCTGCCGGGTTTACACGATCGCGCCAAATCATTGCGCACCAAATCCACTATCATCACATTCTCAGCACGCTCTTTTTCGCTTTGTTGCAACTGCATTTTCAGCAACTCATTTTCTGCCGCAGATGAACTTTTTTTTATTGTTCCTTTTATGGGTTGCGAAACAAGTTTAGCATCGCTTTTTTTCAAAAATCTTTCGGGGCTTGCACATAAAACATAGGCATCGTTAAGTTTAAAAAAACTGCTGAAAGGCGCTTTTGCAATAGCATTTAATTTCTGAAAAACAGCAATAGGATTTACGGTTGCATTGTCGTCAAATTCTTCGATGCAATAATTCATTTCATAAAAATCGCCTTCAACAATTTTCTGCTTTATACAGCGAACATGCTTTAGATAATCGGCTCTTGAAATGCGCAATTGCAACGCTACTTTTGTGGGCACATCAACCCGTGGTTTAAACTGAAAAATCTGCTCAACTATATTGAATGCCTCGGGGTAATTTCGGTTAATGCGCACTTTGTTTTGCTCAAGAGCAAACACATATCGCGGTTTAAAAAAATACAAGTGCGGAAAACCCAATTTATCAGCATTTCTACTGTGCAACTTTTCAGCTTCGTTCTTTAAATCGTACGAAAAAAAACCAAAAATATCTACCCCTGCCGATGTGTGAAACGTTTTCAATTGTGCAAATGCACTGCCCGAGTTTGCCGAAACAAAATCAATTGCATCAACAGCCAACTGCCATTCAATGCTATGATATTTATCGCTCTTACTTTTGTTGCTATCGAGCAAACAACAAACAGGAAATTGATTGGCCCACAGCAAAGCTTGCTTCTTGAACAGTTCAATATCATGAATGGGCAAAAGTGTTGTTTCCACAACTGCGAATTAGAGAAAAAAATGCAGCGATAGAAATCTTACGCAATACAAATCAATGCTCGGGCTTCAAGTTTCTCATCGCACTCACAAAATCAAATCGCTCTAACAATCCGGTATCGTAATTACCCGAACGAAACGCTTCATTTTCAATTAATGCTAAGTGGAATGGAATAGTTGTTTTTACTCCTTCAATAATAAACTCCTGCATCGAGCGTCTCATTTTTACAATACACTCTTCGCGGGTTTTTGCACGGCAAATAACTTTTGCTAACAACGAATCGTAATATGGCGGAATGGTGTATCCCGAATAAACGTGCGTATCTACCCTAACACCATAACCCTTTGGCGTGTGAAATGCAGTTATTTTTCCAGGGCTTGGTGCAAAATTATTGAAAGGATCTTCTGCATTTACACGGCATTCGATAGCGTGCATTTTTTCCGGAAAATATTTAATACCCGAAATTTTTTCGCCTGCTGCAATCAATATCTGTTCTTTTATCAAATCAAAATCCATTACCTCTTCGGTTACCGGATGTTCCACTTGAATGCGTGTATTCATTTCCATAAAGTAAAAGTTCTTGTGTTTATCTACCAAAAACTCTATGGTTCCTACACTCTCATATTTAATGGCTTCTACGGCTTTCACCGCAGCATCGCCCATTTTTTTCCTCAGCTTTTCATCAATAAAAGGCGAAGGGGCTTCTTCTACCAATTTTTGATGCCTGCGCTGCACACTACAATCTCTTTCGCTTAGATGTGTTGCTCCGCCATATTGATCTCCGGCAACTTGAATTTCAATATGATGAGGCTCTTCGATAAACTTTTCGATATACATACCATCGTTGCCAAAAGCAGCTCCGGCCTCAGTTTTTGCAGTATTGAATGCGCGCTCAATTTCGCTTTCTTCGCGCACAATGCGCATTCCTTTTCCACCACCACCGGCAGTAGCTTTCAATATAACCGGATAGCCAATTTTTTTTGCGAGCTTTTTTGCATCAGTAAGGCTTTCAACTAAACCATCGCTGCCTGGAATGCACGGCACACCAGCTTTTATCATTGTTTCTTTGGCTGTGATTTTATCGCCCATTGAGCGAATTTGCGCTGCAGTAGGTCCAATAAACTTGATGCCGTATTTTGCACAAGTTTCGGCAAACACAGCATTTTCTGCTAAAAAACCATAGCCCGGGTGAATGGCATCGGCCGCAGTAAGTTCTGCGGCAGCCATTATGTTTTGAATGTTTAGATAAGAATCTTTGCCCCGTGGCGGCCCAATACAAATTGCTTCATCGGCAAAACGAACGTGCAACGACTCCCTATCGGCTGTTGAATAAACGGCCACTGTTTTAATGCCCATTTCGCGGCAGGTGCGAATAATACGCAACGCAATTTCTCCACGATTGGCTATCAATATTTTTTTAAACATGAATCTTAAATTTGAAGATTTGATAACTTGAGGATTTGAAGATGAAACACTGCCTCTTGGCATTTTCAAATTAACTCATCTTCCTATTTTCAAATTATCACCCTATTTTTTCAATCAAGAAAAGCGGTTGATCGTATTCTACCGGAGATGAATCATCGGCCAAAATTTTCACTATGCGACCTTCTCCACCATCGAACTCAATTTCGTTGAACAATTTCATAGCTTCAATAACACAAAGCACATCGCCATTTTTCACCACATCTCCTACTTTTACAAACACTTCTTTATCTGGGGAAGGTTTGCGATAAAAAGTACCAATCATAGGCGACTTAAAAGTAAAGCTATTTGCTGCCGCAGCATCTTGTTTTGCAGACTCTGCTTTTGATGCCACTGCCGCATCGGTAGTAGCAGCCTGCGCTACCGGCTGGGCTAACACTTGTGGTTGATACACCGGCACTTGTTGCACAGCTACCGGCACTCCGTTGGTGTACACTTCATCGCCTTTGTTGCTTATTTTAATTTCAAAATCGCCTTGCTTTATCTTCAAACCGCTGATATTGCTTTTGCTTACCAACTTGATGAGTTCTTGTATTTCTTTGAATTCCATGTAGGTTGAATTTTACTTTTTAAACAAATCCCGCACATTGGCGGGATTGTGAATGTAATTCTAATTCTGTTTTTGAATAATTTCAAGCTAAAAATTTAGCCGAAAATTATGCGCGGTCCATGTAAGCTCTTGTTCTTGCGTCAATTTTTATTTTGTCGCCCGCTTCTACAAACATCGGAACCTTAATAACAGCGCCTGTTTCTACTATGCAAGTTTTGGTAACGTTTGATGCAGAATTTCCTTTCACATTCGGGTCGGCTTGGGTTACTTCCAATATCACAAAGTTGGGCAACTCGGTAGCTAAAATCAGGTTGTGCTCTTCGTGCACAATCACATCGCACACATCGCCCTCTTTTAGCAAATCGTTGTTCTCAATCATTTTGTCTTCTACAATTATCTGGTCAAAAGTTTCCTGATCCATAAAATTGAAGCCATTATCATCTGAATATAAAAACTGATGTGGCTTGCGCACCACTCTTGCAGTAATACTTTCATGCCCCGAAGGAAAAGTGTGCTCTAACACCCTGCCTGTGCGAAGACTCTTCAT
>CAZYXR010000040.1:28584-28955 GCA_964650845.1 uncultured Chitinophagaceae bacterium | reverse complement strand
ATGCAATCGAAGTTAGATGGACAAGTTGATACACTTATAGATACCGATACACTTAACGAAAAATTGATGCAGCGCTTTACTTACATTCCAGCTAAAGTTATTCGCAATTCAATTGACAATGCTAATAATGTAATTTACATCAATCGGGGGAGCAATCAAGGCATCAGCAACCAAATGGGCGTAATAAACATGAACGGTATAGTTGGGCAAGTAATAGATGTAACCGAAAATTATGCTGCCGTAATGAGTGTTTTGAACAAAGACTTTAAAGTAAGCGCAAAGTTGAAGAAAAACAACTACTTCGGAAACTTGCGCTGGAACGGAAACAATGCCAGCGATGCTACAATAGATGAAATGCCTAAGCACGTACC
>CAZYXR010000040.1:0-28574 GCA_964650845.1 uncultured Chitinophagaceae bacterium | reverse complement strand
GATACATTGGTAACGAGCGGATTTTCCACTCTTTTTCCCGAAGGCATAGTTGTTGGCTATGTATCGAAAGTAAAGTCTGAAGTTGACAAACCATTTTTAGTGGTAAGTGTTAAGCTTTCTACCAATTTCAGAAACCTGAATTATGTATATGTAGTAAATGATTTACAGCGAAAAGAAATACTAAAATTAGATACTACCTCAACTAAACCAACAAAATAAAAAACACATTTACTAAAACAGAAAGTACGCCAACCACTTTATCAATATAGATGTTAGATATCATCATTCAAAACTTAGTGCGATTTGTGTTATTGCTCTTAATTCAAGTGCTGCTGATTAGCAATTTGAATTTAAGCCCTTACATCACGCCTAATATCTTTCCATTATTTATTTTGTTGCTACCTTTTGCTACGCCAAGATGGTTATTGATGCTGATAGGCTTTTTTTCGGGTTTGATGTTGGATGTTTTTCTCGGAACGGTTGGCATGAATGCTGCCGCAACATTATTGATAGCATATCTGCGCCCTTTTTTAATCAATATAATTACTCCTCGTGGAAGCGAATTTGAGCAAACTCCCAATATCTTTTCGCAAGGATTGACATGGTTTTTGATTTATGTTTCCATTCTAGTTTTCATCCATCATTTCTTTTATCTTTTAATAGAATCGGGCACGTTCTATAATTTATTAAAACTGCTGTTAAGAGTGATATGCAGCACAGCATTAAGTATGCTCTTTATGTTTATTGGCCTTTACCTCTTCTCTACAAAAAAGAAAAGAAAGGTGTAACATAATGTTACAAACAGTACCAAGTTCCGTTTTTCAGCAAATAAGTGCAAACGGGTTGTAGAACTGTTTATGCATCCATACTATACACTCCACAATACCATTGTTTATTGAAGGAAAAAAAAATCGTGTGTTTGAAACACTTTTGAACACTAAAAGAATAAGGTTCAACGTTATTAAGTTTCAATTCTAACTATATGCTATTACAGATTGCCATTGATTCGGCTGCAGGGGCAGCACAAGCAAGCACCGCACAACCATCATTAACACTACTCGATTTGTTGATGAAAGGTGGATGGATAATGATTCCAATTCTTTTATTGAGCGTGGTTGCTGTGTTTTTAATGATAGAAAGATTTATTGTAATCAGTCGCGCAGCAAAAGTAGATCCAAACTTTATGCGCAATATCAAAGAGTTTTTGCTTGCCGGAAAAATGGATTCGGCATTGGCAATGTGCAAAAGCACCAACACGCCAATTGCACGCTTGCTCGAAAAAGGTTTAAAGAGATTAGGTAAACCAATAAAAGAAATTGAAAGTGCGGTAGAAAACACCGGCAAACTTGAAATTTACAAATTGGAAAAAAACTTAGGTTACTTGGGCATTATAGCTGCAATAGCACCAATGTTTGGCTTTGTGGGAACCATATCTGGGGTAATCAAAATCTTTTACAACATTTCATTGGCCGATAACATTTCTATCGGATTGATTGCCGGTGGTTTGTACGAAAAAATGATTACCACTGCCGCAGGTTTGGTAGTAGGTATTGTGGCGCACATTGGTTTTCACTTTTTAAATACCATGATTGATAGAGTTAGCTTTCAGTTAGAAAGTACCGCAGTTGAATTCATTGATTTGCTACAAGAACCAGCTAAGTAAAGTGAACATTTTTTTTTGATTGATTAAACAAGAAGTATGAGTTTACGAAAAAGCAGATTGAGATCGGAAGTGCGTTCAGAATCGTTGAGCGACATTATGTTTTTTCTGATGCTATTCTTTTTGATAGTTTCAACAATGGTGAACCCATCGGTAATAAAATTAGTGTTACCAAAAGCGCAAGCCGGGCAAACTGTTACCAAACAAAACATCACCATTTCTATTGACGAACAAAAAAACTATTACATCAACAATAGCCCCGTTACTTACGAAATGGTAGAACCAGAGTTAACTAAGTTGGTAGCAGGAATGGAGGATGCAACAGTAGTGCTAAGAGCCGATAATACATTGCCGGTACAAACTGTTGTAGATTTAATATCCATTGGCAATAAATTGAAAGTAAAAATGGTTTTGGCAACAAAAAACAGTTAGTGCAAAACATAAAAAAATATGGAATAATTCATTA
This sequence comes from uncultured Chitinophagaceae bacterium, assembly GCA_964650845.1. Taxonomy (GTDB): domain Bacteria; phylum Bacteroidota; class Bacteroidia; order Chitinophagales; family LD1; genus UBA7692. The sequence goes on along the minus strand of CAZYXR010000040.1, from coordinate 26,448 downwards.
GCAGCATCAAGCAATCATGTTTACAGCATCTTTTGAAACAGACAACAATTCTTTTGAAAACAAAAAACGTGCTACATCAATAGTAGTAACGCTTTTAGTTCATGGCTTGCTGTTGCTAATATTGTATCTCAGTACATTATCGTTACCCAATCCTCCTTATGTAGATAATGAAGGAGGAATGAGTGTAAATTTTGGCACTAGCGATGTGGGCGAAGGCGATGAACAGGCTTTCACTTACACTCCGGTTGCTGCCGCTTCGGAACCAACGCCTGCACCACAAGCTACCGCAACTACACAAGAAGAAGAACTGGCAACACAAGATATTGAAGATGCTCCATCACTTGCAAAGCCTGAACCGGTAAAGAAAAAAGAAGTTACTACCCCAAAACCTGAAGTAGTAAAACCAATTGAAAAACCCACTACGGCAACTGCGCCACCAGCACCACCACAACCAAAAGCAGATGAAAATGCATTGTTTAAACCTGGCGCTTATGGCAAACCAAACAACAGCACTGGCGATGGCGAAGGAGGTGGTAAAGGGGATCAAGGACAGTTAGATGGCGACCCCAATTCAAAAAGTTATCAAGGCAGTGGAACCGGACAAGGAACTGGGCAAGGAAGCGGCTTAGGCGATGGCAATGTGCGCCTTGCCGGAAGACAGCTAAAATCGAAGCCTACGGTAAACGACAAGTCGCAATCGCGCGGAAAAGTTGTGATACAAATAAAAGTAGATCGCAATGGTAAAGTTGTTGATGCACGCTACACACAGGCCGGCTCAACTACTGCCGATGCAGGATTGATAAAAACATCTATTGAAGCTGCATACAAATACGTTTTCGATGCTAATGCAAATGCCTCGGAGCTACAAACCGGTGCAATTAGTTTTATCTATAAAGTGAATTGACGCACCTCTTTTTTTATTGCAATAAATGGTAATTGAGAATAGAATAACAGCAATTCATTTTTCAGCATTTATGTATAAAATTATATTCGCTTCATGCAAGCATTGCAACAACTAAATGAATTCAGCAGCCTTGAACTTCTTGCCAAGCAAGTTGTAGAAGGTTTTATTATTGGATTACACAAATCGCCTTTTCATGGTTTTTCGGTTGAGTTTGCCGAACATCGCTTATACAACCAAGGCGAACCCACTAAGAATATTGACTGGAAAGTGTATGGCCGCACAGATAAAATGTTTGTGAAACGATACGAAGAAGAAACAAACCTTCGTTGCCAAATTGTAATTGACGCTTCATCGTCAATGCTGTTTCCAAAAGATGATAAAGGCAAGCCATCTAAATTGAAATTTTCAGTAGTTGCCGCAGCAAGTATTATCAACCTTTTAAAACGGCAGCGCGATGCTTATGGCTTGAGTATTTTTACCGATGAGGTAAAAGTAAACTCTAATGCGCGAGCCACAGTACAACATCAACAAATGCTTTTTAGCCAGTTAGAAGATTTACTGAAAGCTCAACCGCTTAATGTAAAAACCAACGCGGCTAAATGCTTGCACGAAATAGCCGACACCATTCACAAACGCAGTATGATTGTATTGTTCAGCGATATGTTTGACGGAGAAAATACCGAAGAATTATTTGCAGCATTGCAACACCTAAAATACAATAAACACGAAGTAATCCTTTTTCATGTAACCGATAAACAGCAAGAACTGGATTTTGTTTTTGAAAATCGTCCTTACGAGTTTATTGATATGGAAAGTGGTGAAAAACTAAAACTACAACCCAATGAGGTAAAAGAATTTTACACCTCGCAAATGAATAAGTTCTTCACCGAACTAAAATTAAAATGCGCGCAATACAACATTGAGTTTGTGGCAGCCGATATCAATAAAGATTATCGCGAAGTGTTACTGCCATTTTTATTAAAGAGAACTAAAATGATGTAAGTATTTACAAAAACACAGTGCGATACAATGTTGAATTTTAAAGTTTTTGGAGATGGATTTCCGTTAGTTATTCTTCATGGTGTGTTAGGGTCATTAGATAATTGGCAAAGCATTGCCAAGCAGCTTTCTGCAAAGTATAAAGTTTACATTTTAGACCAACGCAATCACGGCAAATCATTTCATAGCAATGAATTTAGTTATCAAATTTTATGCGATGATATATTGCATTTTTTCGATCAAGTACAGATACAAAAAGCCCATATAATTGGTCATTCTATGGGCGGCAAAGTTGCCATGCTTTTTGCAATGCAACATCCCAATAAAGTAGATAAACTTATTATTGTTGATGTAGCGCCTGTTGCTTACCCCGATAGACACAGCCATATTTTCAAAGCATTGCTGAGTGCCAATTTACCACAAAAAGAAAGTCGCGAAGATGTAGAAACACACTTGCGCAATAATTTACCAAAAGAAGACGAGGGTACAATTCAGTTTTTGATGAAAGGATTGTATAGGAACGATGATAACCAGTTTGCCTGGCGATTCAATGCCAATGCGCTATGGAATGCCTATCAAAACATTTCTGGCAATGTGTCGGGCGCTCCATTTACAGGCAAAACATTGTTTATAAAAGGAGCTAAGTCGCCCTACATCAATGCCGAAAACTATGGTGTAATTCAAGAGTTGTTTCCAAACAATGAGTTGAGCGAAATAAAAGATGCAGGGCATTGGGTTCATGCCGAAAAACCAAAAGAATTTCTCGAAGAGTTAAACTCTTTCTTGTTATAATTTTACTCTTCTCAAATCCAGTAAATTCTGCGCATTGTTTGAAAGCCCCGAAATGCCGGGCTGCACAAAACGCAATACCTCGTCATAATAAAGCGGAATAACCGGAGCCTCGTCAATAATTATCGCATCCATTTTTTTGTAAAGATTCAATCGCTTTGCTGCATCGGTTTCTTTACTCGCTTCTTCATACAATCGATCGAATTCTTTATTCGCAAACCTTGTATAGTTTGGCGGAGCGTCATTACCACTATAAAATACTGCAAAATAATTTTCTGCATCGGGGTAGTCTGCAAGCCACGAGCCTCTAAACCATTGCACTTTGCCTGCACTCATCCATTCGCGTAATATAGACGGTTGCGATAGTTCAACTTTTGCCTTCACACCTACTGCCTCTAACTGTTTTGCCACTAACAGTGCCATATCTTTATATGTTTCATTGGTGTAAAGTTTCAATTCTTCACCATTGTAATTTGCTTGCTTTAGTAGATTTTTTGCTTGCTCAATATCAAAAGTGTAGCCTTTTGCTTGCTCATCAAACGAAGGTAATCCGCGCGGCACAAAACCTTGCTCAGCAGCATACCCAACACCATTGCGCAAATAACGAATCATTTCTTTGCGATCAATAGCATAATTCAATGCCTGCCGCAGTTGTTTGTTCACAAAAGGATTGTGTTTTTCATCTTCTCCTTTCACATAAAAACCAAGATACTCGGTGTTTAAGTATGGTACTTTATGTAATACAATCGAGTTTTTTAAAGACATTTTCAGGCTGCCATTTTCTTCCAATACTTCATCAATGTACGCTGCATCAATTCCGGAAATAAAATCCAACTCCTTTTGTTTGAAAGAAAGAAATTCTGTTTTTTTGTTATCCATAAAACTCACTTTTATTCCATCAATGTAAGGCAGCTTATTTGCCGCTTCATCTTGCTCAAAATAGTTTTCGTTTTTAAGCAATACAAGTGCATTTCCTTCAACCCAGTTTTTAAACTTAAATGGTCCGGTACCAACTGGATTGGCTCTGAAATCGGTACCATACTTTTCAACTGCTTCATGCGGAATTACCGAGCAATATTGCATAGAAAGAATACCCAAAACCGGTGGAAATGGATTAGCAAGTTTCAACTGAAAAGTAGAATCGTTTAATGCTACAAATGCCGAATCTTTATGCAGCTTTCCATTAAAAATCCATGCCCCTGGCGAGGCTACTTTTGCATCAATTATTCTACCGAAACTATATACCACATCTTGTGCAACTACCCTCCTACCCTTTCCATTTTCAAAACAATTGTTGTTATGATAAAAAACATCATTGCGAAGATTGAAAAGATATGTCTTTCCATCTTCGCTTACCTGCCACGAATATGCAATTGCCGGTACTACATTCAGGTTTGAATCTAATGCAACAAGACTGTTGAATAATTGGTTACACGCCCAAATAGTTGCTTGATCTTTTGAAAATGCAGGATCTAAAGAGGCAATGCCCGAAGCCTGATTGTACCGAAACACCTTCAAATTTTGTTTCTTTTCGGTGTTGCATGTACAACCCGAAAACAACACCATAACAACAGTAATGTATTTAATGTATTGCATGGCATCAAATGTGTAGCAATTCTTTGCTGCAAACAAATAGCGCTACTGAAAGTGATGCACATTTATGCAATAGGTGAATACAAAAAACTAATCAACAATGTCTTCATCCTGTGGTGTCCAAGTTTCGGGCGAAACGTGTTGTAGCGCTGCCCCTTTCAATTTTAGTGGCTCAAAAATATGTTGAGTAGCCTCGGGAGCAACAAGCCCTCTTAACACCATTCTGTTAGAAAGAATTTCAAAAAAACTGACAAAGTGTGGTTTTAATGTTCCGTCTTTTTCGATATGATATTTAAACGAACGTGGGCGAGGAATAATGCCGGCTAAAAAAATACTTTCCTGCAATGATAGTTCGGCTGGTTTTTTATTAAAGTAAAAGTGCGATGCCTCGCCAATACCATACACATTTGGTCCCCATTCAATGATGTTCAAATACACTTCCAGCATCCTCTCTTTACTCACAAGATTTAAGTTTTCAATTAGGTAAACAATCAGGGCTTCTTCTGCTTTTCGAGCAACATTTTTATCTCTGTTTAAGAATACATTTTTCACTAATTGCATAGTTATTGTGCTACCGCCACGCGCAAATCGTTTTTCGCGAATGTTTTGAATAATAGATTCCTTAAATGCGCTTTCTAAAAAACCATTGTGCCGCATAAAAGAAGGATCTTCGGCTTGCAACACACTTGATATGAGATATGGATTTATTTGTCTTAGCGAAGTAAAAAAAGGATTGCTGCGCGACACATCAAGCTGGCGTTGGTGAATACCTTTTACAAATACATCATGCTTGAAATCATTTTCAATACACGCAAAATTCTCTGTACCATAATGCTTCAAGCCCAACCCTTTGCGTTTCATTTCCGATTCAAAAACCAATGAATCTAAAACGCGAGTATCTACTGCAAAATTTAAGTGATAAGCCAAAGTTCCATTGCAGGAAATACCTTTCAATGAGTTGAACATTCCTTGTGGCAATGAGTTGAAAAAAGTGTCGGCACTAATCTCAGGCATATTTACTTTTAGCGCAACTTGTTTAAAAGTATCTTTAGCACTGTATCGGGCAAAAACTTGCAAAGGCAAATTTGCTATCTGCACTGTAGAAACAGAATCGAGCTGAATTGAATTACTTGCAATAGTAACTCGACCATCAAATTTTAGTAGCGGAAGAGTGATTTTTTCGGCAGCCAAACGCCAGTGCTGTAAATGTAGCCGAGTGGCAACTACCGAGGTGTTTACAGTTAGCGCGTATCCGTTTTCGTGCCATGTGGAATGAATATCTATTGACTTGAAACCACCTTTTAAACTGTCAATCTTATCAAGCAATGGCAAAGCAAAATCTTCGTTTCCACTTGTTGAAATATGAACATCAAACTTCTGCTTTTTAATGTCTAAAACTCCTGAAAAATTTAATGAGTCGAGTAGAATCTCGTCTGTTACAATTGCATAAAATGAACTTTTTTGAAACTTAACCACAGGAAGAAAAATCTTTTCTTCATCAGTGCCATTATTGTAACTAACAGCCACTTGTCTTAACGAAAATGTGGTTTGCAAATACTCCTCTATCTTCCTCAGCCATTGATTGTAACTTAATGTAGCAGATGATTCTTTGTTGGCTTTGCCGGCAGTACTTTTTTTTAAGTGCTTAATGTTATTTCTGTTTTCTCCATTAAATATTGACAATGCAATACTATCGGCATTGATGTCGTAAAGTGCAATTTTACCAACCAGTAGTTTGGCAATTGAAAACCTTGTATCTGCACTTTCAACTTGCAATAATGTATCGGACAAATGTGGAACGATGCTGAGTTCCTTTACGGCAATTCTGTTTAAAGATGTAAATCGCAAATCACTTGCCTGCATGGCAACATTGTATCTTTCCTTTAGTTTTTGCCGAGCCTTTTCAAATGCAAAATGCAATAGACTATTCCTAAACAACACACTTAGTACAACTACCAATAGCAGCAACGAAACAAGCCCAAACAGAATTTTCTTTAATTGCACCGCGCGAATGTATATTGTTGTTTGGCAATTAGAAATTTAGATGATAAAACCGATAACTTGCAGCCGTGCGCAACACTACAAAACTTAAAATTCTTTTACAGAAATACACCGTGTCGTTCGATATGGATGAAGATGAAATTTTTACGCTGCTATTAACCGACAAAAACACCAACCACATGCAGGAGTTTGAAGGAAAATCGTACAGTGTTGTTTTAACCAAAGCTTACAGCTATCTTCTTAAAAGCCTAAAACAATCTTCAGTAAATTATTGAGCAATTTAGTTTTTGGGCTTGGTTAATATGTTACGCGCTTCTACTACCAGCAAGCCTGTAAACAAAAAGTAAAGCACGAAAAATGGCAACACAAATTTTTTGTTCGCTATAGGTTGAATGTAAATGAAATAGCAAACAAAAATAAGAGCCGAAAATATTTTCAGCCCAAACATTGCACCGAAATATTGCATAAAATATTCATTGCCTTTCATTGCCAATCCTCGCAATAAAAGCGAGAATGATACAAGCGTTAATACAGCAAGAAAAAACAAACTATACCAAACAAAATCATCAAACCCATACAACAATGCTGTTTGCGACTGCAATACATAAATTACCATTGCTGCTAATGATGTAAGTATGCCAATTTTAAGAAAGAAGCGTCTGAACAAGTTAAGTGGTTTACTTTTTGGGTTTTATAAAATCTTTAATCACTCTGTAAATTGCAATGATAACAAACAACAGCGAACCAAATGCTTTGCCGTAAGGATGCCAGCCAAACTGCTTATCGGCAAGATATCCCAACCCCGCCCCAATGGCAATGGTGATACCCATTTCAAAACCCATTGTAGAATACTTTAGATAACTATTAATTGGTTTTTCATCTTTCATGCTTTCAAAAGTACAACAATGAATTTTCAATGGAGAATCTTTATAGCTGTACAATTGAAAGTAAAATTGGATGAAACTGTTTACAATGATTTTCGGAGTTTAGAAAATCATATTTACATTCGGTAAAATTTTATGCTATGAACTTCAAATACATAAAATATCTGGCTGCATATTTTAGCATGGCTGCAATTTTAATTTCTATGACAGCAGGTGGCATTTGGACATTCTTCTCTGTTTTCTATGCTTTCTTTATGATACCTGTTTTGGAATTAGCATTGCCCGGCACAGAAGAAAATTTTTCAAAAGCAGATGAAGAAATATTAAAAAAAGACTGGCATTACGATTTTATTGTGTGGGCTGTGGTTCCGTTGCAGTTAGCCATCATGGCATTTTTTTTGTATCGAATTAGCCAGCCAAACTTGTTGTGGTAGGAAACAATTGGTTTGATTGCATCTTTTGGAATTTCGTGCGGAGTTTTCGGCATCAATGTGGCGCACGAGCTTGGGCATCGCAACACAAAACACGAACAGTTGATGTCTAAAATTTTACTGTGGACCACAATGTATCTTCACTTCTTTATTGAGCATAATCGCGGCCATCACAAAAATGTAAGTACAGACGAAGACCCCGCCTCATCGCGCTATGGCGAAACTATTTACGCCTTTTACATCCGCACTGTTCGCGATAGTTGGCTTTCGGCATGGCATATAGAAGCCGAGCGACTAAAAAAAGTGGGATTGCCATTTTGGAGTTTCCATAACGAAATGCTGATTTATCAGATTGTTCAGGCTGCAACAGTTGCCATTATTTTCATTGAATTTGGCTGGAAAATCACCTTGTATTATTTGCTTGCAGCTTTTATAGGTGCGCTTCTTTTAGAAACCGTAAATTATGTAGAGCATTACGGTCTGCGCAGAAAGAAAATTGATGGCGAATATTATGAAAAAGTACTGCCTATTCATTCTTGGAACTCTAACCATCCAATTGGCAGGTTAATGCTATTTGAACTTACCCGCCATAGCGACCACCATTACATAGCATCGCGCAAATATCAAGTGCTTCGTCATTTCAATCAAAGTCCACAAATGCCAACCGGTTACCCTGGCATGATGCTTTTAGCATTGTTTCCACCGCTGTGGTTTGCTGTAATGCACAAAGAAATTGCAAAGTATAAGGCCACCGAGGCTGGTGCAGCTTTGGCATAACACATTCTTTTTTAGCACAAAACGCGTATAAAACAGTTGTTTTAGAGTAAACAAACTCGAAACAATGCCGCAATTGTTATTTTCCAAAACTCTTTTTCAACAATTCTGCCCAACATTCGCGCAGCACTTTAGTTATTAAGGATGGTGTACATTATCTTCGCACCTTCTTTTCAAAAAAAGTAAATCTAATAAAGTGAAAATCAACCTTTCTTCAACCGACAGTTTTGCAGACCGCCACATAGGAACCAACAACCCATCTGATGAAAATGCAATGCTTGCAGCTATTGGTGTACAATCAATTGATGAATTGATTGACCAAACCGTGCCTGAAAGCATCCGTAGGCAATCGCCATTGAATTTGCCCGCAGCACAAAGCGAATTTGTGTATCAAAAAGAATTGAAAAAGAAAGCCGCAAAAAATAAACTTTATCGTTCAAACATCGGATTGGGTTACTATGGCACCATCACACCTGCCGCAATTCGCAGAAACATATTGGAAAATCCGGGTTGGTACACTCAATACACACCATATCAAGCAGAAATTGCACAAGGACGCTTAGAGGCTTTACTGAATTACCAAACAATGGTAAGCGATTTAACAGCCTTGCCAATTGCCAATGCATCGCTTTTAGACGAAGGTACAGCCGCTGCCGAAGCCATGCACATGTTTTATGGAGTAAAAAATAAAACTACCGAAACGGCTAACAAATTTTTTGTTTCAAACCTATGTTTTCCACAAACCATTGACGTATTAAAAACTCGCGCTGTATTTATTGGAATCGACTTGGTTATTGGCAATCATAATGAAGTAGAATTAGACGAAACATTTTTTGGCGCATTATTGCAATATCCGGCAGCCAATGGCAATATCTACAACTACAAAACATTCATAGAAAAAGCAAAAGCAGTAGAATGTTATGTAACACTTGCAACAGATTTATTGGCGTTAACACTACTTACCCCACCAGGCGAATTGGGCGCAGATTGCGCAGTAGGAAATGCTCAACGTTTTGGCGTGCCAATGGGTTACGGTGGACCACACGCAGCATTTTTTGCAACTAAAGATGAATATAAACGCATTATTCCGGGGCGCATTATTGGTGTTTCGGTAGATAATAACAATCAACCGGCTTTGCGCATGGCGCTGCAAACCCGCGAGCAACACATTCGTAGAGAAAAAGCAACTTCCAATATTTGTACTGCTCAGGCATTGCTGGCTATTATGAGTGGAATGTATGCAGTTTATCATGGCCCGGTTGGAGTTAAAAACATTGCATTGCGCGTACATTCTTTAACCAATATTTTAGCAAACGAATTGCAAGGGTTGGGTTATAGCCTACACAACGAATCGTTCTTTGATACTGTAACCCTTGACTTAAAAGGAGATGCAGCTTTATTGGAGAAAGTAAATACCACAGCATTAGAACATCAAACCAACTTCAACTATAGCTGCAATAACTTTGTTGGAGTAACATTAGACGAAACAACACAACCGGCTGACCTTGCCGATATCATCAACATTTTTGCTAAAGCAAAAGGAAAAACTTTTAATGGCACAGTTGCCGAAACGGTTGAAGCAACATTAAGTTTCGATAGTGATTTTGCCAGAACTTCCGAATTTCTTACACACCCAATTTTCAATGCACATCATAGCGAAAGCCAATTGATGCGCTACATCAAAACATTGGAAAATAAAGATTTGAGCTTAACCAAAAGCATGATTGCATTAGGCTCGTGTACCATGAAACTAAATGCCGCAGCCGAGTTGGAGCCAATCAGTTGGGGCGAGTTCAATTTACATCCATTTGTACCAGCCAATCAAGCCGAAGGCTATAAAGAAATAATTGATGAACTATCGGCTTCATTGAATGAAATTACCGGATTTGCGGCAACTTCATTGCAGCCCAATAGTGGTGCACAAGGTGAATACGCAGGTTTGTTGGTTATTCGCGCCTATCAAAAAGATATTGGTCAGGCGCATCGCAATGTTGCATTGATACCGGCATCGGCACATGGCACAAATCCAGCTACTGCTGTTATGGCCGGTTTGAAAGTAGTGGTAGTTGGCACCGATACACACGGCAATATTGACTTTGATGATTTGGTTGCAAAAGTGGAAACACACAAAGACAACCTATGTTGCTTAATGGTAACTTATCCATCTACCCACGGTGTTTTTGAACATAGAATAAAAGATGCTTGCGCCTTGATTCACGCTAATGGCGGGCAAGTGTATATGGATGGTGCGAACCTGAACGCGCAAGTGGGTTTAACTTCTCCAGCATTGATTGGCGCAGATGTAAACCACATCAATTTACATAAAACGTTTGCTATTCCTCACGGTGGTGGTGGCCCCGGCATGGGACCAATTTGCGTAGCCGCTCATCTTGCACCATACCTGCCGGGCAATCCGATGGTAAAAACGGGTGGCAACAAGGCAATCAATGCAGTTAGTGCAGCTCCATTTGGTAGTGCGTCTATTCTTTTAATTTCTTATGGTTATATCAAAATGCTTGGCGCAGAGGGCGTAACCAATGCTACACGATATGCAATTTTGAATGCCAACTACATGAAAGCGCGCTTGGAAGAATATTACCAAGTATTATATGTAGGCAAAGATCATGGCAGAGTTGCTCACGAATTGATTTTAGATTTCCGCAACTTTAAGCACACCGTAGGTGTAGAAGTAGAAGATGTAGCAAAACGCCTGATGGATTACGGCTTTCATGCGCCAACAGTTTCATTTCCGGTGGCGGGCACCTTAATGATTGAACCTACCGAAAGCGAAGATAAAGCTGAAATTGACCGTTTCTGCGATGCATTAATTTCAATAAAAAAAGAAATTGAACAAATTGAACGCAAGGAAATTGACGCAAAAGACAATCCATTGAAAAACGCACCACACACAGCAACATCTGTTTTGGTTGAAAACTGGAATCACAGCTACTCGCGCGAAACTGCCGTTTACCCTTTGCCTTACACGCGCGAAGGAAAGTTCTGGCCAAGTGTTGGCAGAGTTAATAACTCGCATGGCGATCGCAATTTAATTTGCACTTGCCCAAGTATTGAAAGTTATGCAATGGCGTAAGTTTTTTTTGTAATGAATAAACCATATAACTTCTTTTCCGGCCCTGCAATTTTGCCCGAAAGTGTGTTGCAGAAAGCCGCTGATGCTATACATAATTTTGAAGGCACGGGCTTGTCAATTCTTGAAATTTCGCACCGCAGCAAACCTTTTGTGGCTGCAATGGAAGAAGCAAGAACACTGGTAAAGCAGTTGTTGAAATTGGATGATAGTAAAGAAGTGCTTTTTCTTCAAGGTGGAGCATCATTACAATTTTGCATGGTACCGTACAATTTACTTGGGGCAAATGAAACAGCAGCATATTTAGATACCGGGCATTGGGCGCACGAAGCCATTAAAGAAGCAGCACGATTTGGCAATACAAAAATTTTAGGCTCATCTGCCGATGTCAATTACAATTACATACCCAAAAAATGGTTACAAGATTTTGATGATGCCAATTTTGCATACACACACATCACCACTAACAATACCATATATGGCAATCAATGGAGTTCAACTTTGTTGAACGACTTTATTGCAAAAGCAAAAGGGGTGTTAGTTGCCGACATGAGCAGCGATATTTTTTCGCGCGAGATAGACTACAACCGTTTCGATTTGATTTATGCCGGAGCGCAAAAAAACATGGGCCCCGCAGGCGCAACTCTTGTTGTTATTCACAAAGATTTATTGAAAAAGAAAGTGCGAGACTCTCCGGCAATGTTAGATTACAGCACGCATGTGGCTAAAGAAAGTATGCACAACACGCCTTCTGTTTTTGCTGTATATGTTTCGCTACTTACACTTCGCTGGATTGACGCGAAAGGTTTGGATGCAATAGAAAAAGAAAATGACATAAAAGCGCAAACGCTCTATCGTGCAATTGACGCATCAACCATTTTTGAAGGCACTGTGCAACACGAAGACAGAAGTAAAATGAATGTTTGCTTTAGATTAAAAGACAAATCACAAGAAGCCCAATTTTTAAAGTTTGCAGAAGAAAATAACTTGTTTGGTTTAGCAGGTCACCGCAGTGTTGGTGGCTTTCGTGCTTCTATCTATAATGCAATGCCATTGGAAGGCGTGCAACATTTGGTAAAAGCGATACAGGAATTTGAAAACAAAAACCTTTAAGTTTTATAGGTTTGTATTCTATGCTCATTGATACTCATTCGCATCTTTATCATCAAGATTTTCTGGCAGATATGGATGCTACATTGCAGCGTTGCGTAGATACAGGTGTAAGCATAGTTATGCTACCAAATATTGATGAAAATAGCATCGAGCCATTGCACACATTGGCCGCTCGTTCTACAGCAAACTTAATGCTATTGCCTATGATGGGTTTGCATCCATGCGATGTAAAAGCAGATTTTAAAGCACAATTGGCAACCATTCGCCAACAACTTGATAGTGAGAAATATTATGGTATAGGCGAAACGGGTTTAGATTACTATTGGGATGTATCGTTAAAGAAGGAGCAAAAAGAATCACTGCGTATTCAAACCGAATGGGCAATAGAAAAGAACCTGCCATTGATTATCCACAGCCGAAACTCTACGCAAGATTGCATAGATCTTATCAGCGAATTTAACGGTAAGGTAAATGGCATTTTCCATTGCTTTTCTGGCACTATTGACGAAGCAAAACAGATTATTGACTTAGGTTTTTTGTTGGGCATTGGCGGCACGCTAACGTATAAAAACTCAGGTGTGCAAGAAGTAATAAAACACATTGATTTAAAACATATAGTTTTAGAAACTGATTCACCTTATTTGCCTCCAGTGCCTTTTAGAGGCAAGCGAAACGAAAGTAGCTACATAAAGCATATCGCTGCTTTTTTGGCAGAAGTAAAATCAATATCATTTGAAGAAATTGCTGCAGTTACATCTGCAAATGCAAAGAGAATTTTTAGATTGCAGTAATATTATCTATCATAATCTTAGCCTGCTTTTGCAGTAAAGAAAAAACACCGTTTAATGCCAAGTCCTCCACTGCCAGAACGTTTGCGACCAAAACAAATCAATGAATTTGTGGGGCAACAGCATTTGCTGGGCGATGGCAAGATATTGCGCGGATTGATAGAAAAAGGCAATGTTCCATCAATGATTTTGTGGGGGCCGCCCGGTGTTGGCAAAACATCTTTAGCCCGTTTTTTAGCAGAAAAAACCAACCTTCCTTTTTTTCAGTTAAGTGCTATTGATAGTGGAGTAAAAGAAGTACGGGCTGTAATTGAACGAGCTCAAAACGAAGGCAAAGCGTTGTTGTTTATTGACGAAATTCATCGCTTTAATAAAGCACAGCAAGATGCATTGCTGGGTGCAGTAGAAAAAGGGACAATTACTTTGATTGGCGCAACTACCGAAAATCCATCCTTCGAGGTAATATCTGCTTTGCTATCGCGCTGCCAAGTGTATGTATTGCAACATTTAGAACGCGAAGAACTTGAAGCATTGTTGTATAGAGCAATAAAAGAAGACGAGCTACTCGCTGCCCAAAATATAGATATAAATGAAACTGAAGCATTGCTAAAATACAGTGGAGGTGATGCAAGAAAACTACTAAATGTGCTGGAGCTTGTGGCTTCAACGTTCACAGATAAACAAGCGGCAGTTATCAATAATCAATTGGTTGAATCGGTTATTCAACAGAAAATGGCTTTGTATGATAAAAGTGGCGAGCAGCATTATGATATTATTTCTGCATTTATAAAATCTATTCGCGGTAGCGACCCCAATGCTGCATTGTATTATTTAGCAAGAATGATAGAAGGTGGCGAAGAACCTCGTTTTATTGCTCGTAGATTACTGATACTATCAAGCGAAGATATTGGAAATGCCAACCCCAATGCTTTACTACTGGCTACTTCTTGCTTTCAGGCAGTAGAAATGATTGGCTATCCGGAATGCGATTTAATTTTATCGCAAACGGTGATTTATCTTGCTACATCACCAAAATCAAACAGTGCTTATCAAGCAATTCGCGATGCTCAAAAACTTGTTCGCCAAACCGGAGATTTACCAGTTCCTCTGCATTTGCGCAATGCACCTACAAAACTGATGAAACAGTTAAATTACGGAAAAGAATACCAATACGCCCATTCGCACGAAGGCAATTTTATCCATCATGAGTTTTTGCCCGACTCTATTGCTAAAACAAAGTTGTATGAACCCGGAAACAATGCCCGCGAACATGAAACTCGAAAACAACTGCGCGCCTGGTGGAAAGAGAAGTATGGTTATTAAGCAGATAAAAAAAGTTGCAATCATTTTTTCAACGCTAAGAAGCGTCCTCAATAGATATTACAAACACTACTTTATCAATCCAATAATGCGAGCAATACTCCAAATATTCATAAACAGCGGGCGATATTGATTGCGTAATGCTTGCTGTTCTTCTCTATTCCAGAAATGAAGATTGCTTGCCGGATACAAATACCCAAAATGGTAAGCTGTATGATCCCACCTTTTTCGAGCAATCAACCCCAACGGATAGCGATAATGGTTTTCGCGCTTGTTTACCAAATGTTGTGCATGGGTGCGAATGTTTGCTGCATGAGCCAAATACACTTCTCCCTTAAACGTAGTGCGTTGCAATTTCGCTTCTCTTTTTGCTACTAAATATCGCAATACGTTTGCTCTATGAAATGCTCTCATAGCCGTAACTTCGAGTCCATCTATCAATTCGGCTTCTAATTGCGATTTGTTTGTAGTGGCATACCGCATTGCATAAACATTGCGCAAGGCTTTACTTGCAAAACTGTCAATACGAGGTAAATGCAGTTGTACAATTTCGTTCAGCACTTCTTGCGAAGCTTTGTTTCTAATAAATTTGTACGATGTTTTGGGTCGCGGATGATACTCATTGGCAAGTGCTTTAATCACCAATTCATCGGTAATAGTCATGGCGGTCATCCATTGCATAATGGCACTATCTTTTAAAAACTGTTGTTGCAACTGCAATTGCTCATCAAACAACTTTTTCATTTTTGGAGCCAACACTTCGTGAGCATACATTTCTGGAAATCGCTCTTGTGCTTTTCCATTGGTTGTATGATGCCAACTCCATCGCGCAATGCTCCAGTCTATCAACCAGTAACCCCACTCCCACCCCGAACTGAAAGTAATGTGCCCAGGGATTTTATACGCTGCGCAAGTATCAATATCTGCCAAGCGAGCTTTCAAATATGGCAACAAAGTCATTGGTACAGAATTATCAAATGTAATCCAGTAGGCACTTTCGGGGTAATACCAAGTTTCGCGAATTTTATGCTCATTCAGCATAAAACGCAACATGTGCTGTTGATTTTCATTTTCGTAAACCGGAGCGTGAGGCTCTGTCATGTCATAGAACATTACAGTATGCGCAAGCACTCCACGCGTTCTATCAAGCGCAATAGAAATACTATCCCAAACAAACTGCTTTTTGCCTTTTGCAGCCTCTTTTTCGTGACGCACCACGTGCTGCCTGCCCATAAGTTTTGTATTACTTTTATCGCGCAACCATTTAACTACAAATAGTCGCAACTCTTCTTTCTTTTTCATATTGCCACTTATAAACTCGGCAGTAGAAAACTCCATATTGATAATATCCCAGTTGGCTTTGTTCAGCCATGTCAGATTTTTTTCAATTTGCTTTTCCTTGTTAGAAGAAGACTCATACAACTGGAAAGTTTTTTGCTGAATCATGTGAAGCGACAAATCAACCGCAGCCAATAAACCGCGCTGATGCACATAGTCTGTGATATTTTTTGCATGACTAATCCACTCCTTTCTATCTATGCTGTTTAGCAAACAAAACTCAAAATAGTTTTGACCATTTCTTGCTAACCAATCAATGTATTCTTTTATATCATCCAAAGCGTTTGGCAATGTGCCATCGTGCAACTGTTCGGTGAGTTCAAGTGGATGTTGGGTATGCAGATGAAAACCTTTTTTATCGAAAAGTGCCTTTCCTTGCCACACAAAACTCTCTTTCAATGGCCACGAAGTTATCTGCGGAACTATCATTTGGCGAGGGTGATAAAACTTAAACCCAAGCCTCTCTTGCAACAAACCATACAAACCAAAACTTACACCCTGCAATGAATTTGCAGAAAGCGACAACAAGTATTTACCTTTCCATAGTTCCTGCTTCCATTCATAATCGTGATGCGGAAAATGGCGATACGGAAAGTTGGCAGCATTTGAAAATGCTGTTGGTACCGAGGCTGAAGCGAAAGATATTTCGGGCAAGAAAATTTGAACCTTCGCAGCATTATTGTTCAATTGAACATCGCATAAACATGCTTCTGCAAGCAATTGTTTCACATCATTGATTGTGATAGAAGTTACAGTAGTATCCAACAAGGATTTATCTGTATTTATTGAAATAGAAAGTTGAGAAAACGCAGCAATGCACTGAGTAAAAAAGGCAACGGAAAGCATTATGTGTTTCACAGCAAACAATTCATTTAAACCACTAATAAAGTAACAATAATGTAAATATTACTACCTGTTATTTTAGCGGCTTTGATATTTTGCATCGTTTTATCACATTATTATGTTGTAACAATGGCATCAATTTTTACTAAAATCATTAACGGAGAAATTCCGGCATACAAAATTGCTGAAGACGAAAATTACTTAGCCTTTTTAGATATTTTTCCTTTGGCAAAAGGACACACCTTGGTAATACCAAAAGTTGAGGTGGACAGATATTTTGATTTAGACGATACAACAATTTCGGGCTTAACTATATTTGCGAAAAAGGTAGCCATTGCTATCGAAAAAGCCATTCCATGCAATAGAGTTGGCGTGGCAGTTATTGGCTTAGAAGTGCCACATGCTCATGTGCATTTAATTCCACTAAACAATATTTCTGACATAGATTTTTCGCAACCAAAATTGAAACTATCGCAACAAGAACTGATTGCAATTGCCGATGCAATCAAGGTCAATTTTTGATTACATAACGAGCGTTAAACTCCCATTGAGGTGAATTATTTTTCCGCTGCTTTTATCTTCGGCCGCTAAGGTATAAACATACACATCTGGCTTTTGCAAAGCACCATTAAAATAACCATCCCAGCCACTTTGCCCGCTGTAAACCAGCTCGCCCCAACGATTAAAAACTTTAAAAGCGAGAATGTTTACAGATTCGTTATACAGAGGCTCTATCAAATCATTTATTCTATCGCCATTGGGCGAAAACACATTGGGCATAAACAATTTTGCCTCGGGTGTTTTGGTAATAACAATTGGCTGATATTGTACTAAACTATCGCAACCTTGTTTGGAAAGTGTTACATTTTCAACCACCGTATTTTCCGAATACAATACACCATTTAACAGTATTCTATCTACAGCATTTATTGTTGGCAATGTATCGCTACCGGGTACTATCAATGCTAAAATAGTAGTGCGAAACGTAGGGCAGGAAACAGGAAAAAAGATTGGAACTGTATCGTAATAAACGCCAGCCGTTGTTTGATTACTGCCGCCTGCAAAATAGCTTTCTCCCTGATTGATACATGCATAAACAGTATCGTAATCATTGTTGCGTATCACAATAGATGTAGTAATAATGCCCACAATACAACCTTGTAGATTTCTTGTTGTATCAAAAACTGTAACCGAAGCCGTGTAAGTAACTCCATTTAGTGTATAACTGTTGCAGCCTACAACATCAGCAACAGGCCTGGACACAACTATTACGTTCAAATCTGTAACAACAACGCTATCGCAATTGTTTGATGCTGATAACGTATCTCTGTATTCGCCCGAAGTATTTTGCAATGCACCGCCTGCAAAATAACTTTCACCTGCATTGATACAAACATCCACTCGAGTTTCTATGCTTGAAGTGATTGCAATATTTACAACATTGTAAATACTATCGCAACCAAGCCCACTTTGAACAGTGTCAACAACACTTGTTGAACTAACATAAATAACGCCATTGTATGTATAAGAATTACACGCGGCAACATTTTGCGTTTGTGTTGTAGGAGTAATTACATTAAGATTTACCACCCGAATGCTATCGCAACCACCAACTTGAAAGGTATCGGCATAAAAACCACTTGAAGTTTGATTTGCTCCGGCAGCGAAATAGCTATTGCCGGTGTTAATGCAAACAGCCGTTGTATCGCGCAAAACATTTGCAATAACAATATTGTATATATTATAAATACTATCGCACATTTGCGCGCTTTGTGTTGTATCGCGTACTACTGTTGAGGATGTGTATGTATTACCCAAAAGCGTAACACTGTTACAACTTTGTAAGGTTTGATTGGTAGTTGATGGAACTATCAACTGGAGATTAGTAGTTACTACACTATCGCAACCGTTAGCAGCCATGAAAACATCATTGTAAAAACCCGAAGTTGATTGCAATGCGCCACCCGCAAAAAAACTTCCTCCAGGATTGATACAAGCAGTTACTGTATCGCGCTTCGACTTGTTTACCCGGATATTGGCAGTAATATAAATACTATCGCAACCTAATGAAGTGCGTAGTGTGTCGTACAACACAGTGTCATTTCTTAATACAATACCTTGGTATGCAAAGCTATCGCAAGAAGGTGCAGTGTTCAGCGGCAACGCAAATGGTGTGTTTACACGAAGTTGAGTAATAACAATACTATCGCAACCGCTTGCCGAGGCAAGAGTATCATTATAAAAACCGGGGGTTGTTCTGTTTACACCTCCAATCACAACAGATTCACCATTCAAGATACAAATTGCTTTATTTGTTATTACAGGTACATTTACCGTTGGTTGATTTCGCAACGACTGAATCCAATTACCATTAGCCGTGTTATTTACTAATCCCGGGGTTTCATTACCCGCTACATTTGCCGTTATCCAATTAGATTGCAAGTGTGGATTATCATTAGTTGAGTTGGCATTAAAAAAAACTTTACCACCTGCACTTCCTGTAAAATGAACATCTACATTTTGCGTATTGTTGCCCCAACCAACCGAATGATATGAAACTGTGATATTGCTTGGCGAAACTGTTTGAAAACAGTCATTCCCATTTCCCATTTCTACAAATACCCATTGCGTAGGAGTTGTAAAAGTAAAACCCGAGTAAGAAGAACCATTTGGAACCGATGGATATTGCGCATTTCCTTCTAATACTGTTGAGTTTGCAGGAATAATGTAAACGCTATCGTTATTAGCATCCGTAGGGTCGTTGGCAAGGGTTATGGATGTGTTTTTCTCACCTTCGTTATAAACCAAAATAATACTACCAAAAGGCACGCAAGCCCATTGCGGAATATTGCGAAAACGCAGACAACCCGCTGCAATTCCTGTGCCGCTGCCTTGTGCATGAAAACCATTGTTATCGTCAATAACCCAACCGCGCAAATCGGCACATTGCTGTGTGCAATCTGGCGTGCCTACTACAACAAACTCAACATACTCTCTATTACCCGTGCTACCTTGCGACACTTCATTTATCACCAATTGCGATTGTGCAAAGCTATAAACACAACAAAACAGCATTAAGGCAAACGCCTTCTTCATCATAAACTACTATTAAAATGTGGCGCGAAGCTAAACGAATACTTGCACTTAAATGTTAGCTGAATGTATATTTTTCGCAATTAAGATTTTATTGTTTGCAACTCGCCATATATTGTAATAACAAGCCCTACAAGAATATAGTATTTATCGGCAAGCAAAGCTAATAAACAAAAAAGCCATTGAGCCTTCGCTCAATGGCTTAAAAAATATTGTATAAAAACCTTACTCAGTTACAACAAACTTTCTTGTAACAGTTTTGCCTTTGGCAGTGATGTTTGCAAAATAAATTCCTTTTGAAATAGTAGCAGGCAAGTCAAATCTATTTGAACCTAACACTAACTCGCCATCAAAAATTTGAGCAACCTTTTTGCCCGAAATATCGGTTAAGTATATTGACGATTTAGTTTCTTCTTTTGCATCAACATAAATTGCACTTTCTGTGCTGATTGGGTTTGGATAAACTGCAACTTGCGAAAGCACAAAATTTGCCTCGTCAATACCCACCGAACCGCCAGGAATTTCATTGGTGTACAAATAGTAAAACAACTGCATTTCTTCGTTGGTTGTAAAACCAAATGTTACATAGTTGTTACTTGTATTATTGTATAGTGTTTTTACCCTCATACCACTTGTTTTATAGTTAATGGCATGTTGTGGTTGAAAGTATCTGATTGGCGGATGGTCGTAATAATATTGACCAAATGAATAACCACCTTTGTAATTATACTCACCATCATAAATTCTATTGCCCAATTGATTAGGTTTTGATTGATCCAACTCATGAATATCAAAACCCACACCATACTTATGAGTATGAGAAGTGAGCATCCAGATGTGTTTTGTTTCGTTGCGTCCGTTGTGGCTATCGCTGTAATACTGTGTTGATTGACCAGGAGGAACAAGTAGTGTAGCCCTGTTTACTAAATTTGCTTTCATCTCAACAGTTTGAGGGTCGCGAGGCTCGAAGTAAACATTAAAGTAAAAATCAACCGGCAATACAGATTGTGCACCATAGTTTTTTACGTGATAGTTTAAATCTAACCAAGTGCTTTTATCCCAATACAAAGCAGTACCGGCAGGCAAATCAATTTCTTCATTATCCTGCCATGCGGCTGTCAATTCTTTATCTCCATCAAATGAAGTAACCCCACCTGCTAAATTTATCACCCTCAATCCATCGGGCTGTTGCGCTGCTTTTGCCGAATCAATAAATTTGAACAACAAAAAGTGATGGCTTTCGCTGTTCATATAGCCGTCAATCTTTTCTATTTGTGCATCAAATGGCATTTCAAGTTGATACTTCAAACAGATTTCTTTTTCTTGTCCTGAACCTGATTTTGGAATAAAAATAGGACCACAACGCACTCTTTTCCCTGCGCCACTTGCAGGCGCAATAGGTTTTTGCAAAAAAGGATATGTTGGGTCGTTATAATAAGCACTTACTAATGCCGTATCAACGGTGTTTCCAGTTTTTTTAGCCCCATTCATTATCCACTGGCGCAGCAACTCAGTTTCTTTTTTCGATAAAGGATTGCCGTTCACATCTACCATCGAATCTCCCTCACCGGCAGCCAAAGCTAAGTCGGTATCGAAGTTGTAATTCACCTTGCGCAACAGATAACTTTCGTAAGGCTGGTTTACCTTCACCAATTTATCTTTTCTGTCTTTAGCAAATTGATTTTCGGGTGTTACGTTTATAATAGCATTGTAAACGCTATTGATGTCGCCATCAAATTTCAAAAGACTTTGTGTTTCTGAAGCACTGTGGCAGGTGGCGTTAGAGCATTTTGTTTGAAGAAGTTGATGAACTTGGGTGAATGTGTGCTGTGCATTTACCAGCATCACCGAAAGCGATGAAAGTAAAACAGTGTAGATTTTTTTCATTTTCTGATACCTTGTTTTTTTGTAAGAATCGAATGTAACTCTTGTGTCAAAACTATTACAATTTTTACTTGTTAATTTTTTTCTTATGTTTTATTTATTGGATACTAAGTATTCCTCAATGTGATAATTCATCCCATTTATTTGAAACAGCCTTTTACATTTGCCCATCATATCTAATAGAACAAATGAAAACACTTGCAACAACAACATGGCGTAGTCCTTCAAATATCGCCATAATAAAATACTGGGGAAAAAAGCCTAATCAAATTCCTCAAAATCCATCATTAAGCTTCACGCTCAACGAATGTTTTACCGAAACATCCATTTCATTAGTACCCAAGGAAAGTAAGGATGAAGAATTGCAATTGCAGTTTTACTTCGATAAAAAAGAAAACATCGCCTTCCGCCTTAGGCTGTTGAATTTCTTTGCCTCCATTCAAAAAGATTTTAAGTTTTTGAAAGATTACGGCTTGGTTATTCATTCTGCAAATTCATTTCCGCATTCATCAGGTATTGCATCATCAGCCTCGGCATACAGTGCATTGGCAGCGGCTCTTTGCGATTTAGAAGTGCAACTAAAAACAGGAAAAAAAACCAATGGCAAAACATTACTGGAAGATAAAAAATGGTTGAAGCGCGCTTCGGTTTTTGCTCGCTTAGGCTCGGGTAGTGCCAGCCGATCGTTGTTTCCTTACGCTTCGGTTTGGGGCGCAAGCGAATCTATAAAAGGTTCGAGCGATGAATTTGCAATAGGCTACGAAAGTGGTTTACATAAAGATTTCAAAACGCTACGCGACTCAATTTTAATTGCAAGCAGCAACGAGAAAAAAGTATCGAGCCGCGTTGGTCATTCATTGATGAAAGGCAATCCCTATGCCAATGCCCGCTACAAACAAGCACACAAAAATTTGGCATCGCTAAAAGATGCTCTTAAAACCGGAGACTGGGAACAATTTGGCGCAATTGCCGAAAATGAAGCTATGACACTTCACGCCTTGATGATGTGCTCTAACCCTTCATTTATTTTGATGAATGCTTATACTTTAAGTATGATTGAAAGCATACGCAACTTCCGTGAAAGCAGCAAAATTCCGGTGTATTTCACTTTAGATGCCGGCCCCAATATCCATTTATTGTATCCTGCAGCATATCAGAAAAAAGTGTTGGAGTTTGCCGATTACGAATTAGCAGCAGCTTGCGAAGAAGGAAGAATGATTCACGATTATGCAGGGAAAGGCTCTGTAAAAGTGAAGTAATTATTGCAGATTTTGCACCACATCATTTTACAACATTGTTTCGATAGAAGTGTGTAGAAACTCCGGCAATGATATTTCAGGCAATAGATAAAAAATCAAGCAGTTCAATAAAACAGTTTCAGGAAGAAAAACTGAAACACATGCTGCATTACCTACAGCTACATTCACCGTTCTATCAAAAACTTTTTGCTAAAAACAATATTGTAATTGATACAATAAATTCTTTAGAGCACTTATCGCTTATTCCCACAACCGATAAGCTACAATTTGCCGAAAATAACTTCGATTTTTTATGTGTTGCAAAACATGATATTGCCGATTACAGCACCACTTCGGGCACTACCGGCAATGCCGTTACAATTGCATTAACCGATTCGGATTTTGAACGACTTGCCTACAACGAAGCTGAATCATTCGCCACTTCGGGCTGTAAAAAAAATGATGTATTTCAACTAATGCTAACACTCGACAGGCAATTTATGGCAGGCATGGCTTATTACTCTGGCATCAGAAAAATAGGCGGCACTACCATACGCACCGGAGCCGTTTCGCCACAACTTCAGTGGCAAAGCATAAAGCAATATCAACCAAATGTGTTAGTGGCGGTGCCTTCATTTTTAATAAAAATGATTGAATATGCCGAGGCAAACAACATAGATGTAAATACCAGTGGCATAGAGCGTGTAATTTGCATTGGCGAACCCTTGCGCAATGCCGATTTATCGGCCAATGATTTATCTAAAAGAATAACCGATAAGTGGACTGTACAGCTGCTTTCCACTTATGCTTCGTCCGAAATGCAAACAGCTTTTACAGAATGCGAACATCAAAATGGCAATCACCTTCGTGCCGAGCTATTAATTGCAGAAGTATTAGATGACAATGGCAATCAACTTCCTCAAAAAACCTTAGGTGAGTTAACAATTACAACCTTAGATGTAGCAGGAATGCCGCTGCTGCGCTACCGCACCGGAGATATTTGTATGTACTATAACGAGCCATGCGCTTGTGGTAGAAATTCAATACGCCTTTCGCCTATTGTGGGGCGAAAAAATCAAATGATTAAGTATAAAGGTACCACACTTTTTCCGGCAGCCATTATTGATACACTAAACTGCATAACCGAAATCAGCGATTATGTTATTCAAGTTTCGAAAGACGAAGTGGGCAACGATGATTTACAAATTCATCTTGTATTCCATTCTAACAACGAAAACATTCTAGCAAAAATAGCCACGGCACTACAGGCAAAATTGCGTGTAACACCTATGCTCAACATTTCATCACCGCTACATTTACAATCGCTGCGCCCGGCCGAAAGCAGAAAGCCTGTAAAAGTTGTATTCACAACATAAACGACACAATTCTATATGGAAAAATTTGCGCTAAACAACCAAGAATACATTGAACTAAACAAACTACTAAAACATCTGCAACTTGTAGAAACTGGTGGCATGGCAAATGATATGATAGTAAATGGAGAAGTAAAAGTAAACGGCAACATTGAGTTGCAAAAACGTAAAAAACTGCGCAAAGGCGATAAAGTATTATTGGGCAAAATTCAAATCATTATTGAATAACAACCTGTACTTAATACACAGTATAATGAGTAGAAAACAAAGCATAATAATATAAAGAAAGGGATTTACGCGGGTGGCTACCCTTCTTTATTTCTAAAGCATAGTCGAAGCCTTTAATACATTCTCAATAAAACATTGAAAACATTGGCAAATGTGTTTGCGAAATCTTTGATACGCAATACCTAATATTAGGTAGAAAAAAATAGCACTGGTACAATGTATTGTACCGCCCACCATCTTACAATAAATCGCCAATCAGCTTTTCAATTGTTAGTCCCTCGGCCTCGGCTTTGTAATTTTTAAACACACGATGGCGAAGTACAGACAAAGCTACCGCCTGCACATCTTCAATATCTGGCGAGTATTTTCCTTTCGTTGCGGCATGGCACTTAGCGCCCAATACCAAATACTGCGATGCCCTTGGCCCTGCACCCCAATTGATGTAATTTTTCACTTGTTGCGTTGCCAAATCACCATTAGGACGAGTTTTGTTAACCAATCGTACGGCATACTCCAATACATTATCGGCTATAGGCATTTTGCGAACCAACTGTTGGAAGTAAATAATCTGCTCGGCATTCAATAGTTTGGTTAAATCTACCTTTACCTGCGAAGTTGTTTGCTTTACAACATTCACCTCCTCTTCAAAACTTGGATAATCTAACGTGATACTGAACATAAAGCGATCGAGCTGCGCCTCGGGTAATGGATAGGTTCCCTCCTGCTCAATTGGATTTTGTGTTGCCAATACAAAAAAAGGTTTAGGCAAAATATGCTTTACACCCGATACAGTTACACTTCTCTCTTGCATACTTTCCAGCAATGCCGATTGCGTTTTGGGCGGTGTGCGGTTTATCTCATCAGCCAATACTATATTAGCAAATACAGGGCCTTTATTGAACTTAAAATGGCGCGACTCGTCCAGTAATTCCGAGCCAATAATATCGCCTGGCATCAAATCGGGCGTAAACTGAATGCGATTAAAAGCCAAATCTAACACCTGCGAAATTGTTTGCACTGTCAAAGTTGCTAACCCCGGTACACCTATAAGCAAACTATGTCCATCGCAAAAAATTGAAACCAATACATGATGAACCACATCATGCTGCCCAACTATCACTTTACCAATTTCTGCTTTCAGTTCTTTATATTTTGCCGCAAAGGCATCTAATGCTTCTACATCCGAATTATACATACGTACTAATCTCTGTTTTTTTTAAAGGTGTGCTAAAATACAAGTGTTTTCTACTTGCGCTAATAAGATTTACTAAATGTTGGCAAATGAAGTTTTGCAAAGCACTGTATATTTCTATCCTTTGCCTGTACATCTCCGCATTTAGCCTGCCCTTACACACCTCACTACATTTTCAATAAAGTACAGCAGCACAAAAAATCTATCAAATATTCAATTCTAAGAAAGAAGAAATCGCAACCCTTTAACATTGGACACAAAAAAACCTTACAAGCGATTTTTGTCGCCTGTAAGGTTTTTTAACGCACCAAAAACTAAAAAGAAAATTTAGTTCTAAAAATACCGTTGCTTATATCTCGTTTATCATTTGGATCGGTTTGGTTTACCACAACACCCGAAAAAGTTCCTTTTATTATCATTTCATCATCATCGCGTTCTGTGTACTTGATATTAGCAAGCCCTCCCGCTAAGTCAGAATAGTAATATTGGGTGCCTACTTGTAAACCAATTGCCCCTTTATCGGAACTCGCCCCGACACCTGTGTAATCACCAATTGCAGTGCCCCTGATATAAAC
>CAZYXR010000039.1:18801-29283 GCA_964650845.1 uncultured Chitinophagaceae bacterium | reverse complement strand
ACTTTTAGTGGCAGCTATGGTTCCACAAAAATTATTCCCGGCTCAAGTATCAACCAGCCATTGGTGGGCAATGTGCGCGTTGTTTTTACAGCAAACTACACCGATACAATTGATGGCTGGGGTAAAGTAATTACACCTGTGGGTACTTATAAATGTTTGCGCGTGCAAAGGGTAGAAAGAACCCACACTAAAATTGACGCTTCTACTTTTCTTTCGCCAAACAACTACAATCAAGCAGTAAGCGATACGCGCGATACCACAGTTAGATATTCGTATTTAACCAAAGAGGCAAAAGGCTCTGTTATCACATTTACATTCGATACTTTTGATAATGTACTTTCTGCCAGTTGGTCTATGATTCCTCCGGCAGCAACGGTTGCCGATTTTTCGTATGGTGTGGGGCCAAATGGGCAGGTAAGTTTTACCGATAGTTCTAGCAATTATCCTACTTCATGGTCGTGGAATTATGGCGACAATACTGCCAACGGAACGCAGCAAAATCCTTCGCACACTTATGCTGCAAACGGAAGTTATTATGTGTGCCTTACTGCAACCAACGCAGGCGGCAGTAACACTTATTGCGATTCGGTGAGGGTGACTACCATTGCTTCAGTGAACAAAAAGCCACTGGCTAAAAATGACAGCACCGCTTGCATACAAAGCGACTCTGTTTTGATATCGCCTTTGAGCAACGATAGCGACCCCGACTTTAATACATTAAGTATCACCAATGTTTACACAGCGCAAAACGGCACAGCCACTTTGAGCGGCACAACCGTAAAATACAAACCAAACACAGCCTTTACCGGATGGGATTATTTCGATTACAGAATTTGCGATAATGGTGCGCCAGTGCTTTGCGACACCGGAAGAGTGTATGTAAACGTTACACCAAAACCTGCCAACCAAAAGCCGATTGCGGGCAATGACAGCACTACATGCCAGCAACCAGATTCTATCACCATCAACGCGCTTATCAACGACAGCGACCCCGATGGAAATTCATTATCGGTAACAACTGTGTTTAATTTCCAAAACGGAACCGCAACTACCAACGGCACTACGATTGTTTACAAACCCAATAGTTCGTTTAGCGGTTGGGATTATTTCGATTACAGAGTTTGCGACAATGGCTCGCCTTCGCTTTGCGATACAGGAAGGGTTTTTGTGAATGTATTGCCCGAGCCTTTTGTGCCGGAGTTGCCAGTTGCCGATTTTAATTACACTACCAATGGTGCTGCCTGCGGCTATTCTTTTGAAAGCACAGCCCAATCGGCAGATTCTATTTCGTGGAAGCTAACAAAAGTAAATGGAGTAGGAAACGACACCGTTATTGGCGATTCCACATTTGTGTTTGGCACCGCTGGGGTTTCTACCTATAAGGTTTGCTTATACGCATTTAATCAAGATGGCATGGATTCTATTTGCACAACATTAAATTTTGGCTGTGTAGGAATTTATGACCTTAAAAATAACTCGTTTACGTTTTATCCAAACCCTGCACGCGATGCGGTTTTTGTAAAAAGTAATGTTGCTAATAACGATGCAATAAAAGCTGTTCGCCTTTACGATTTGTCGGGCAGATTGGTGAGTGAAACACTGATAGACTTTCCAAGTTTTCAAAACTTGGAAAGTCTGCCACAAATCAACACATCCGCCATACAAACAGGAAGTTACATTGCGGAAATTGTGTTGCGCAACAATACTATTGGTGGCAGAAGCAAAGTGATGATTCAGAAGTAGATTTTGTAAATAGACTTTCCAAGTTTTGAAAACTTGGAAAGTCTCCCAATCTTTCTTTCAAAACACTTGAAATTTTCACAAACCAACTATTACTCTATTTTTAGGGCGGCATGATATTAAACACCACTTTTCGCAACATAGGGCGCACCCGCGAAATTCTGTCAATCCTCATCAAATATGGATTTGAAGATGTGGTTGCCAATAGCACGTTGCGCAATCTGGTTACCGAAAGTATGCGCCTGCGCTGGCTGCGCGATGAAAAGCCCGCGCTGGAATACACCCGTTGGGAGCGCATCCGCATGGCTGCCGAAGAGTTGGGACCCACCTTTGTGAAGTTGGCACAAGTACTCAGTAACCGCCCCGATATTGTGCCCGAGGCTTTGGTAAAGGAATTTGAAAAATTGCAAGACAGAGTTCCACCCTTTGAGTTTGCAAAAGTGCGCGTGATTATAGAGCGCGAAACCAAACAAAAGATTGAAGACATTTTTGAAGAATTCAGCGAAGTGCCAATGGCTTCTGCATCTATAGGCCAGGTGCATAAAGCGAAGCTGAAAACGGGCGAAGAAGTAGTGGTAAAAGTGCAACGCCCCGATGTGCAGGAAATTGTAGATAGAGATTTGAGCATCCTGCGCGAAGTGGTACAGCGCAGCGATCGCTACTTGAAAAAACAAGGTGTGCTAAATGCCGAAGAGGTAGTAAATGTGTTTGAACGCACCATGCAAAAAGAGCTCGACTACCTAAATGAAGCCCGCAACATTGAGCGTTTTCGCAATTACTACATCAATAGAAAAGACTTTTATGTGCCAAAGGCATATCGCGAATTCAGCACTTCTAAAATTCTGATTTTGGAGTTTGTGCGCGGTTGCAAAATTACCGATGTGCGCCAGTTGCGCGAGTGGGAAGTAAGCCCCGAAAAAATTGTGGAACGCGGCATGGATATTTACCTGTCGCAGATTTTTGAACACGGTTTTTTTCATGGCGACCCGCACCCGGGCAATGTGTTGGTACGCGAAGACGGCACTATAATTCTACTTGATTTTGGAATGGTAGGGCAATTGATGAAAAAAGACAAATATGCCTTTGCCGGAATTTTTATTGCCATGAGCCGCAATGATGCACGCGAAATGGCAAATCAATTTCGCAAACTTGCGGTAGAAGACAACATAACCGATATGCGACAGTTTGTGTATGACCTCAATGATTTGATTGAAGATTACGCTCATTTGGACGTTAGCGAAAGTAGCATTCAAGATGTAATTACGCGCTTGCAAAAAATCATGTTCACCTACAAAATTACTGTGCCGGGCGGTGTGTTTATCATCTTCCGTGCATTTGCAATTTTAGAAGGCATAGGCAAAAAAATGCACCCAAATTTTAAAACCTATGATTTTATTCGACCTTATGGGCAGCGCTTGATTACCGAGCAATTGAAACCAGAAAATTTAGCCAACGAAGCCCAATCGCGCTTTTCAAATCTTTCTTCTTTTTTAAATAGCATTCCGGTAGAAGTGCGCAGCATTTTGCAGAAAACACAAAAAGGAAAATTGCATTTTGAGGTTGAGTTGCAAGGTTATGGTTACGCGCTAAAAAAATGGGATAGTATTACCAACCGCATTGTTATCACTTACATTATTTGCGCTTTGATTATTGGCTCATCTATTGCGCTTTTAGGCAACTACCCCGAAGAAATGCAATTCGTTTACGGCATCAACAAATGGAGCTTTATTGGCTATTGTATTGCCGGTGGGCTTTTTGCCATTTTGCTTTACACTATTTTACGAAGAAGGATTTATAAGTAATTACTGCCTTCTTTTGTATTTACACAGTATCGTATCTCCGCTTTCTTGGTATCCATATTGTAGTGTCGTTTCGTCTAAACGGTGTATGTCGGCTATTTGAATAGCAGCCCCCGAAAAAGACACCTTCACTTTAGTTTCATTATCCATCAACTCAAACACGCCAAAAGTAATTTGCAAATTGCTTGTTGCAGGGTGGGTGTAAGAAGATTTTACCGAGCCGTTTTCGGCAAAGTAAATGGTGTAACCCGGAAAGTTGGTTAGAAAGGCACTGGTGTTATCGGCACCATTTTTTGAAAGACTGTCAAGCTGCCATGCCCCAATAATTGGATGTGCTGGCTCGTTGGTTTTGTTGCATCCAAATACACAACACAATATAAAAACTGGAAATAAAAATAGCTTGTTCATTCGCTCCAAATTTACAGCCCAAATGTAAAAACAACAAAGCCATTCTAAAGCAAGTTCAGAATGGCTTCTATAAATTTTATTGTGGTGCTTTTTTAGAAGAAATCAAATCTGAAATCTTCCACATCCGCCAACTTCTTTTTCACCTCGGTAGTTTTGCCTGCTTTGCCTTGCGTTTGCATTTTTAAGCTGGTAAGATAGCTTGTGTAATCGCTTGCTTTTGGTGGCTCATTGATTGTACTAACCTGTACAGCATAAACGCCCGTATTGCCTTTTACAGGTGCAATCAATTTATCTTTTGCAGCACCCGTTGCTGCTGCTGCCACGTTTGGTTCAAACAAAGTTCCGTTTAGGCTGGGGTTGCTGAAAGCAGCACCGGAAACCATTACGGCTTCTTTGCTCAATTTAGAGGCAAGCTCATCAATACTTCCGCCTTTAGCTCCGTTTATCTTTTCGGCTAATAGTTCTGCTTTTTTCTCGCGCAGGTAATCAAACTTCACACGGTCTTTCACGGCATCTAGGTCGGGCAAACCTTTTGCGGCAACTCCGGTTAAAATAGCTACCACATATTTCTTATCCACATTCATTATGCTTGACACATCGCCTTTTTTGGCTGTGTAAGCCCAACGCACCAAATCGCGAGCATTGCCCAAGCCAAAAACATTAAAATCGTTCTTGCGCAGGTTATCGGCTGTTTTGGCTTTTAGCTTTTCGGCCGATTTTGTAAACAACGCTTCGGTTTGGTTGTCGCCAGCAAACTTGCTTGCATTGCCATAAATGGTGCGTTCGGTTTCGGGGCTTGGCACAATTGTTTGCGTTAAGTAAGCAACCTGCACGCCTTGTTTGGTTGGTCTATCTTCGGTAACCATAAAAATGATTAACTCGTTTTGGGTAGCTGTTTTATACACCTTTCCTTTTGCGGCTTGGTAAAACAATACATCGTTGTAATACTTTGGTTTTACTTCTCTTTTTACCCAACCAATATCGCCAGCCTTAACTTTAGAATTTTGATCTTCAGAAAAAGTAACTGCAAATGCTTGGAAGTTGCCTTTTAAAGAATCTAACTGTGTAAAAACACTATCAAATTTTTGTCTTTTCTCGTTTGCTTCTTCTTGGGTTTTTACATCGTTAAACGAGAATACAATTTCGCTTACACGTACCGAGTCGCTCAATAGTTTACGATCGGTAATGCGCGCTAATTTGTATTTGTCGCCATCAATAAAAGGACCCACCACAGTGCGTACCGGAGCGTTGAACAAATCTTCAACTACTGGCGAAAATTGCACTTGTTCTCTTTCGCTATAAACCACATTGAAAGGCTCTTCGCTGTAAATTTTTACAAAAAGTGAATCTTCGGTAGTAGAAGTGCCGGCAGTAAATGCTTCTTTCTTCTCTAACAAATAATCTAATGCGGCTTGGGTATCTGCTGCAAATGGCACTACATCAAATGTAACATAGTCTATCTTGCGGCTTTCTTCTTCTTGATTATACTTTTTGCTGTTTGCACTCAAGTATTTTTTAAGGTCGTCATCCGTAAACTTAATGTCTTCGTCTTTTACATCGGCAAAAGGCAACTGCACATATTTGAAATCTACGGTGCGCAATTGATCGTTGTAAGCACTTTGGGCTAACCATGTAGGTACAAACAAACCTTTGCTTACAAGGTTGCTATATTTTAAGCGAGCTTCGTCTTTCTTTATCTCTTTTTCAAAGTTAGTCCACATTCTTCTGCGAGTTCCGGGCTCTGCTCCGGGGTCGTCTTGATCTAACTGTTGAATAAAGAAGCGAACCTGAGCCGCATCAAATTGCCCTGTTTGTTGATTGGTAAAACTTTGCACCACATAAGGGTGTGGATTGCCTCCAATTGTTATTTCGGCAAGTTCTTCGCTGGTAACGTTTAAACCAAGATCTGCATAAGTTTCATCGGCAATTTTTTCGGCTACCACTTCTTCCCACACTTGGTTACGCACCATGTTGCGTTGCTCATCATTTACTTGCCCGCCTTGCGCACCCATGCGCTCTTGCAGGTTGCGCACACCATCTTCCACCTTTTTGATAAAGTCTGCATAAAGAATTTTTTCTCCATTCACTTTACCTACTGTGTCTTTTCTGCCACCGCGCAAAATACTTGTGTTGCTATTTAAAGCATCCATCAACAAAAAGCCTATGATGCTTAAACCAATTACGCCCACCAATAACCCCGAGCGTTTACGAATTGAACCTATTGCCGCCATATCTTATAGATATATTATATGTAGTTTTTAAAAAAAATTGGGCGCAAAGAAAGAAAAACCCACGTATAAATAGAGAGTTGGATAAATAAAATAGAAAAAGAAGGGATGCGATTGAAACATTATGCCGCCACCGGGCGTACAAAGTGCAGAACCTTAATATCATGAAACACTATCTACTCATCCCTATTTTCTGTGCATTTAGCTCGCTGCAATTGGCGGCACAGCACAGCGTTGAGCTATTGGACGACAACGAAATTTTTGTTCCCGGAAAGTATAATGGCGCTTACAATGAAAGTGGCGAAAAACACGGGCAAGGCAAAGCATTTCTCTCTACTGGCGAAAGCTATGATGGCGCCTGGGCAAACGATAAACGCAACGGCTACGGCAAAGCCAAGCTAAAAGACGGCTCTACTTACTCGGGCGATTGGAAAGACAATAAAAGACAAGGGCAAGGCATTTATGCTTTTGCAAATGGCGATAAATACACCGGCTTGTTTGAAAAAAACAAAATGCACGGCACCGGAATCTACTACTACTCTAATGGCGACCGCTTTGAAGGCAATTTTGCCGATGGAATGATTTCGGGCAAAGGCACGTTTTTTTACAAAAGCAACGATAAATACGAAGGCGAATTTTGGGAAGGCAAAAAGCACGGTAACGGCAAATACACTTTTGCCAACGGCAATGTTTTTGAAGGTGTTTACGAAAACGACTCGCGCTCTGGCAAAGGCAGCATGACTTTTCCGAGTGGAGATAAATACACGGGCGAGTTTAAAGATGGCCGCAGAACCGGTAAAGGATTGTTTGTTTTTGTAAATGGCGACAAATACGAAGGCGACTTTTTGAACGGCATGATGCACGGCAGCGGCACTTTTAGCTGGGCTGATGGCGACCGCTTTGAAGGCTACTTTGTAAACAACTCGCGCGAAACCGGAAAAATGTATCGCAAGTCTGCGGAGCGTGCCGAAGGCTTATCGAGCGTAAAATAATAACTACATCAAATCATTATATCAGAGCCGTCCCGCCCATAAAGCGGGACTTTCTGCTTTTATATCAACTCCCATCTTTCTGCACAAACACTTTCGTTTTACCTCAACCCGCTAAGGGCCGATAAGTCTCCGTTTTTGGCAATGAAGTTTGCAACATCTTGCAAAGTGCCAAAGCTACCATAGGCGCTGTTTACTTTACTTGATGGTATTTTAAAATTGGTAGTTATGGCATTTTTAAATGCTGTAATTGTTGTTGGGTTGGTAAGTATAGAACTTAGTTGTGTATTCATGTTTGCATTAGCCATAACCCCTTTCAATGCAGGCACATTACCTAAAAGTTGAATCAAATATGGCCCCAACGAACTCAACAAAGTGGTTGCCGCAGTAGTGGCTGTTGTGGTTAGCTGCGAAGTGGTGCAGCCCGCAATGCTTGAAATTGTAATAGCCGCAGCAAGTGCCGGCACAAATAATTTTCTCATACAA
This sequence comes from uncultured Chitinophagaceae bacterium, assembly GCA_964650845.1. Taxonomy (GTDB): domain Bacteria; phylum Bacteroidota; class Bacteroidia; order Chitinophagales; family LD1; genus UBA7692. The sequence goes on along the minus strand of CAZYXR010000039.1, from coordinate 21,633 downwards.
GTTATTGTTTTAGTGATAAAAAAGTGCTGCTCCGATTACTAACAGCCGAAAAAGTTTAGCCGCAAACAAAGCAATTTTTGTTGGTATTGATTTGTGTTCAAGTAAAACTGCATGGCTTAAAAGCTGTTGGCCACGTCAAAAAAAATAATTGTTCAACCAATCAAAAAACAACTTCATTAAGTTCAAAACGATTTGTTTTATTCGTAACACTTTTCAATAAAAATAAAATCTATGATACTGAATTCAACAGAAAATTTTGTGGACCTGCAAGGCTACGTTAAAGATGCATTTCAACAAAAATTTGGTCGCCCAACCAAAGACCTTTTGCCGGGCGGTATGCGCCTTTATAAATTCAACGAATATCCAAGTTTACACGCAAGCGACACCACCAATTTGTCGCCATGGTGGAGTCCTTATGCACCGTACAAACACGATGCCGGCTGGGATTCAAAAGTTAAGATGGCAAAAGCAAATGGCATAAGCGTGCGCGAGTGGGGCAGGCTTACATCGGCAGTAAAAGAAAACTGGAATTCATTAGAGTTTTTGTTGGAGATAACTTTAAAAAATCCGGTGTATGGCTTTTTCGGTGGTTTTGCGCAAATGCTGCGCATAGACCCTGGCACTGCATCAAAAGTACAACAAGGCGAAGGCAGAGCAAAAGGCTCAAAAAACTTGCCTGGCGGTGCTACACAATTTTTCATCCCCAATTTAAAAGCCGAGCATGTGGCTTCGTGGAGGGTGAGCAAAATTGATGGATAATACTCCGCTCAAATCAGTTTTCAATTCCAGCCACCACCCAGTGCTTTGTAAATGTTTATTTCGGCATTAAGTTGCTTTTTCTTTATTTCTATCAACTCCATTTTCGATTCTAATGTTTCGCGCTGGGTTAGCAGCACTTCCATGTAATCGGCCCGGGCAGATTTAAAGAGGTTGTCGGAAATAGATACCGATTGTGTAAGTATTTCTACTTCGTTAGATTTTGTAGCATAACTGTTGGTATATTTTTCGATTCCCGAAAGCTGGTTGGTTACTTCAATAAATGCTTTTAGAATACTTTGCTCGTATTTATAAACCGCCTGCACCTGTTTGGCTCTTGCGCTTTTGTAAGTAGCTACAAGTGCATTTCTATTTACAAGCGGTGCAAAAATATCGCCAAAAATATTTGCAAGAATAGACTCGGGGCGAAACCACACCATTGGGTTAAATGCCTGAAAACCTACTGCTGCAGATAAACGAATGGAAGGAAAGAATGCCGCTTTTGCTACTTTGATGTCTAATTTTGAAGCTGCCAATTCTTGTTCTGCTTGTCGTATATCGGGGCGATTGACCAATAGTTGACTTGGCACACCACCAGAAATAGAATCGAACACAGTAGTGTAAAATGAAGCGCTGTTTGTTTGTACTGGTTGCGGAAATCTACCTACTAAAAAATTGATGCGATTCTCTGCTTCTACAATCTGTTGTTGAATTTCATATTGCAGGTTTTGTGTGTTTAGTAATTGGGATTCAAAACGGTTTACGGCCAACTGTGTTACTCTGGCTGCATCTTTTTGTTGTCTTACAATGTTCAATGCGTTTTGTTGTATTGCAATGTTTCTTTGTATTATTTCTAACTGGTTTTGCAGCGATTCTAATTCGTAATACGAGTTGGCTATTTCTGCTACAAGATTAGTAACCATGAAGTTTTTTCCTTCTACACTGGCTAAATAGCGGGCAACGGAGGCGTTTTTTGCATTCCTCAATTTTTTCCAAATATCCAGCTCCCACGAAAACATTGCCCCAAGCATCACATCGCCCAACGGCTCTGGAAATTTCTTTCCGGGTTGAACCTCTAAATGCTCCTCTACCGCTCCATTGCGGGTGTACTTACTTGTTCTTTCCACACCGCCTCCGGCTGTAATGTTTAAAAAAGGCAGATACTCTCCTTTTTTGGCTTTTATTTCGTTGCGCGCCACTTGAATCTCTTGCAAAGTGATGTTTAGTTCCTGATTGTTTTTTAATGCCGAATCAATAAGCGAAATCAAACCGGCATCGGTAAAATAATTGCGCCACTTTATCTTGGCAGTATTGGTGGTATCTGTGTTGTTACCAAAACTGCTTGGCATGTTTCGGTTCTCGGTTTTTAAAGGTTCTTTAAAAAGTTTGCACCCCCCAACAGTAAGCAGCATTGCTGCTGTTATTGAATATAGAATGATTTTATTGTTCATTATTTCTTATTTCCTTTCAAAAAATCGGTTATTAATTTTCTTATGTTTCGTGGAAGTTTGGGTTCTTCTTGATGTTGAACAAAATCTTCGCTAAGCGAGATGGTGTCTTCGTTTCGTATCAACTGCTTGCCTTGAGAAAGGCTGGCAAAAACAAAATAAAGCCCCGGCACAATTACTACACCAAAGATGGTTCCCAGCAACATACCTCCGAGTGCCGATGAACCGATTGTGCGGTTGCCCACTGCTCCGGGGCCGCTTGCTATCACCAACGGAATTAAACCCGCGATAAAGGCAAACGATGTCATTAGAATAGGGCGAAAACGCACTTTTGCACCTTCAATGGTAGCCTCTAAAATAGATGCGCCTTGTTGTTGCTTTTGCATGGCAAACTCTACAATCAAAATGGCATTTTTACCTAGCAAGCCAATGAGCATTATCAAACCCATTTGCGCATAAATATCGTTGGCAAGCCCCATCATTTTCAGCAATAAAAACGAGCCGAAAATTCCTGGTGGAAGCGATAGCAAAACGGCAAATGGAATAACAAAACTTTCGTATTGTGCCGCTAGTACCAAGTAAACAAAAATCAATACCACAACAAAAATTACGAGAGCTTCGTTGCCTC
>CAZYXR010000039.1:0-18791 GCA_964650845.1 uncultured Chitinophagaceae bacterium | reverse complement strand
GTTTGCTTCGTCATACGAAAGCCCCTCCCAAGCTATATCGTAGCCTTGTGGCAATGTTTCTTTTGCTACTTCCTGAATTGCTTTTATAGCATCGCCACTTGTGAAACCTTTTTGCGGCACACCGCGAATAGAAGAAGACATATAAAGATTGAAGCGCGTTATCTCATTAGGCCCCATGGTTTTTTTCATGCTCATAAACGAAGAGTATGGCACCATTTCTTCTTTGTCGTTTTTAATGAAAAGGTTTAAAATGTCGCTGGGCATTCGCCTATACTCGGGCGCACTTTGTGTGTAAACTTTAAAGAAGCTGTTGAAGCGCACAAAGCCTTGTTCGTAAGTACTGCCAATAAGTATGTTGAGGTTCTCCATAGCATCGCCTATTGACACGCCTTTTTGCATTGCGCGCTCGTTGTCCACCACAAGTTCGTATTGCGGATAGTTTGCTGCAAAAAATGTAAACAAGCCTGTAAGCTCTTTGCGCTTTCTTAGTGCTTCCATAAATTGTTTATTCACCTTATCGAATTCTTGATAATCTACCGTAGTGTGCTTATCGAGCATTCTGAGCGAAAAACCATCGGACGAGCCATAGCCGGGCACAGCGGGTGGCTCGAAATATTCTATCACTGCGCCAATGTCTTTGGTTTCTTCTTCCAACTCTTCTATAATGTCTTTAACCGAATTTTTGCGTTGCGACCAATCTTTAAGGTTGATAATACAGGTGCCGGCATTAGAGCCTCTGCCCTCGGTTAAAATTTCATAGCCTGCAAGCGATGCCACCGACTGAACACCTTCTACATGCTCGGCAATTTTTTGCAAAGTGCGCGATACATCATTGGTTCTTTCTAAAGTAGAGCCCGGTGGGGTTTGAATGATGGCATAAATCATTCCTTGATCTTCATTTGGAATAAAACCCGCGGGAAGTTTTTCGTTTACACCAACTATGAGAAAAAGAAAAACCGCTAACATGCCAAATGTTACCACTCTGCGGTTTACAATCAATTTTAATAATGCCGTATATTTTCCGGTGGCTTTGTCGAACTTGCTGTTGAACCAATCTAAAAATTTATTTACCGGAGATTTGCTTTTGGGTTTGCCGTGATTGTTTTTCAATACCATGGCACACAGCACCGGAGCAAGCGTTAAAGCCACAATACCCGAAAGCACAATGGCACTTGCCATGGTTAAAGAAAACTGGCGATAAAAAACACCCACAGGACCGGTCATAAACGACACCGGAATAAACACCGAAGTCATCACCAACGTAATTGCAATAATTGCTCCGCTTATTTCGCCCAATACTTTTTTTACTGCATTAAATGGCGAAAGGTGTTCTTCTTCCATTTTTGCATGCACGGCTTCTACCACTACAATAGAATCATCTACCACAATGCCTATGGCAAGCACCAATGCAAAAAGCGTAACAAGGTTTATAGTTAAACCAAAAAACTGCATGGCAACAAAAGCCCCAATTAACGAAACCGGCACTGCCAATGTTGGAATAAGCGTAGAGCGCAAATCGCCCAAAAACAAAAACACTACCAAGGCCACCAACAAAAACGCTTCGAGCAAAGTGTGCAATACTTTTTCTATCGAAGCATCTACAAACTTCGATACGTCATAGTTGATTTCATAATGCATTCCGGGTGGAAAATCTTTCTTTAGTTCTTCTAACTTTTGCTTGGTTCTTTCTATTACTTTACTTGCATTGCTGCCAAAATTTTGTTTTAATACTATGGAAGCCGATGGATACGCATCTTTGTTAGAATAGATATCAAAAAACTCGCTGCCCAGTTCTATGTCTGCAACATCTTTCAACTTCAGCGATTCGCCATTTGGGTTTGCCCTTACAATAATGTTGCCATACTCTTCGGGCTTGTTGTATCGCCCTTTGTAAATCAATACGTATTCCAACGATTGTGCGGTTTTGCCCGAAGCCTGCCCCAGCCTTCCGGGTCGCCCAATTACACTTTGCTTATTGATGGCTTCCATTACCTCTTCGGTAGAAACGTTGTAAGCTCTTAGCCTATCGGGCTTTAGCCATATACGCATGGCAAACTGTCGGCTTCCCAATATTTGCGCACGCCCCATGCCGCTTATTCTTTGCAGCTCTGGAAGAATGTGTACATTGGAGTAATTGTAAAGAAACTTTTCATCGGCTTTTTTATCGGTGCTAAAAAGGTTTACATACATCAACATACTTGGTTGAATGGGCGAAATAATTACGCCTTCGCGCTGCACCAATGGTGGCAGGTTATTCATTACCTGATCCACTCTTGTTTTTACATTTACTACCGCAGCATTGGGGTCGGTTCCGGGTTCAAAAACTATTTGAATCGTTGCCTCGCCTGCACTTGTGGCATCAGAAATAATATACTGCATTCCTTGCACGCCATTTATGGCTCTTTCGAGCGGTGTAAGCGTGGTGTTTACCAACACATCGGCACTGGCGCCCGGGTAAGCAATAAACACCATTACCCGCGGAGGTGCTATAGATGGAAACTGAGAAATAGGCAATGAAAATATTGCCAGCAATCCCAAAAAAACAATACCGAGCGATATGGCAATTGCCAATACCGGTCGTTGAATAAATTTGCTAAACATCTTGTTACTTTTTAGGATTTAATTTACTCTGCATGCAAGTGGTTCATCTCTTTTATCACCTTATCGAAGGGTGTAAAGCGGGTTTTAATTTTTTCGCCATTTTTTACTTTGCGCAACCCGTCTATCAATATTTGGTCGTTGGTTGTAAGCCCTTCGGCAACCACATAAATGTGTGGAATTTCCTGCCCTACGGTAATCTCTTTCGATTCTACAACTCCTTCTTCATTAACCACAAACACATACTTTTTATCGAGCAATTCAAAGGTTGCTTCTTGTGGAATAAGCAGTGCGTTTTTTATTGCTACGGGCATTAGAATGTTACCTGTTTCTCCATGTCGCAGCAACCTATCGGGATTGGGGAACGTTGCTCTAAAAGCAATGTTTCCGGTTTCGTTATTGAAGTCTGCTTCTATAGTTTCTACAACACCATCATGAGGAAACATTTGTGCATTTGCCATTTTCAATTGCACTCTTTGGTTGCCTCCTTTTTTTGCGCGTAGTGCATAATCGAGATACTCGGCCTCGGGCACATTAAAGTAAATCCACATCTTGCTGTTGTCCGATAGCATAGTGAGCAACTCGCCTTCATCTACCAAGCTGCCATGCCGCCCATAAAACCTATCCATGATGCCATCAAAAGGGGCTTTTATTTGTGTAAAAGACAGGTGCGCTTGCGCAAGTGTAAGCTCTGCCTTTTCTTTATCTAATCGTGCTTTTGAAAGTGCCAGTTCGTTTTTTGAAACAATGTTGCTATCGGCAAGATTCTTTGTGTTTTGATATTCAATTTGTGCAAAGCTTACATTGGCTTTTGCCTTTTCTAACTCTGCTTCATATATCATCGGCATGATTTGAAACATCATTTGCCCTTTTTTTACAAACTGTCCTTCATCTACGTAAATGTCTTGCAGATAACCCCGTTCTTGCGAGCGCATTTCTATATGGCTAATTGCTTTTACTTGACACACATATTCTTTAAAAATTATGGTGTCTTTTTGAATCGGTTTTGTAACTAAAAACTTTGCGTGCTCTGCATTTTCATGTGCTGCATGGTTGCACCCTATACCCAAAACTAATGAGGCTAAGCTCATCAGTACAATGCTGATTTTCATTAAATTGAATTTGATGATTACAAGATTCCTTTCTCCACGTATCAGAATAGGTGGAATAAAAAAAGCCGACCGAAAAGTTTACCTTTTTGCGCTGCCGACCGAAAACAGAAAATTATGCAATAAAGCCTTTCCAGGAATGATGTAACACAAACAAAGGAATTTGTTGTGGGTTTTCTAAAGCTAAGGCGCCATGAGTTACAATCGCGCTTAACTGTTCAAAAAGCAGCAACTCAAATTTCACGCTATGTGCTTCGCGAAATTTTTCAAACTCATCATCGTCTATTGATTCGCTTTTATCCGACATAGGCTCATCGCCCGAATCGGTAATAGGCTCCATAGGAACAGAGTGTGTAGAAAACACTTTGCCAAACAATAAATCGAATATGCTGTTGCTTACCTTTGCTGCCGATGTTGTGTTTTTTTCAAACACTATTGGTTTTGCATTTACAAGCTGAGAGCCCAAAAACAAAACCAACATGAGCGCACAAACCGATTTCACCCACACTTTGTGCAAGAGCCTAACCCTCAAATGCGATGCTCTTTTCGACATTTCGGGGGCGAAACTATTTTGATTCGTCTTAGTTATATGCGCTAATAACTTTTTTTAATAGTATCGGTTGTGGTTATCTCCATTTTAAAAAAGATTACCATTCGCGCTGCACGGGTTGCTATATCATTGGCTCGCAAAAATCATCGGGTTTTCATTCATCGCTTCGCAGCGATAAACAGTTTGTTGGCAAAGCTTCTTACCAGATTCTTAAAATCTGTAACACACAAAAGCATTACTCAACATTCCTTTTGATTTTATAAATCTTGTATTATGAAAAAAAATCTACTCTTAGCTCTGCTTAGTATTATCATTCACACCTGCTTTGCAAAAGACACTACTGCCATTAGCAACAAACAGTGGGAAATTCCAAACTTGCAATGGAATATCAGCAAAGACGGCAGCAAGTTTGTGCGCTTTAACGCTACTGCGCAAATATGGACTCGATGGAACCAAAGCAACCCCGGCACCATTGTAGAGAACAATCCGAAGCCTAACACTTACGATATTGGCATTCGCAGGTTGCGCCTACAAGTAACTGCACAACCACTTTCGTGGATGTTGCTATATGTACAATTTGGCATCAACAATTTCAATTCTCTTTCTCCGCGCAAAGCAGGCGACTTTTTTCACGATGCTATTGTAGAGTTTACTCCTGTAAAGCGATATTTTTCTATTGGTGCCGGCCTTACCGGCTGGACGGGTAGCGCACGTTTTGCTTCGCCCGCAGCAGGCTCAATTATGATGTACGATGCTCCATTATATCAACAAAGTACAAACGATATCACCGATCAGTTTTTGCGCAAACTGAGTGTGTATGCAAAAGGAAAAATTCAAAAATTAGACTACCGCATCGTTTTAAGCGACCCACTTTCTATTTCCACTTCTCCGCTTTTTGATACTGCTTATGGCAACATTGCGCACTTCGCTAAAATTACACCCAAGGGCAAATCGCTACAAACAAGCGGATACTTTATGTATCAAATTTTTGATGAAGAAAACAACCTATTGCCCTACACACAAGGAACTTACTTGGGCGCAAAAAAAATATTCAACGTTGGCGTGGGTTTTTTAGCACAGCCCAAGGCAACATGGCATCTGCGCAATACAGATACTTTGTACAACCCAATGTGGCAAATAAGTGCCGATGTTTATACCGATTTGCCACTCAACAAACGTAGAGACGATTGCCTTTCGGCTTATGCTGCATATAGCTATTACTACTTTGGCCCGGTCTTTGTTCGCAATTTAGGCGTAATGAATCCGGCAACAAAATTTGATGCTTCAAAAGCAAGTTTTAATGGTGCCGGAAACGCCTATCCAATTGTAGGAACAGGGCACACCATTTTTGCACAAGCCGGATACAAACTACCAGCACATTTATTCGGCACAAAAGGGTTTTCAATAATGCCCTATACGGGTTTTCAACTAAGCCGATGGAATCGGCTGAATGCCTGGATGGGCGTGGTAGATGCGGGTGTAAATTTTTTATTGGTGGGCAACAAAGCAAAAATCTCTTTGAACTACCAAAACCGCCCTGTGTTCAATAGTGCCTCATTAAAACAATCATCGCGAGCCAACGCGGTAATTGCCCAGTGGCAGATTGCGCTGTAACGCTGTTTCATTTCTTATCAAAAATCTTTTCTCGGCAAAAGCATTGCAGTGTGCTTGCACCGCAAAACACTCCAAACCCAAAATTCTACAACTTACAAAATCTGTTGGCACTTATACAAACAAAGCATTCACATTTGCAGCATATTCGATTACGATGAACCATAAATTTTGTTTGACTGTTAGCTTGCTGCTGGCTTTTACTTTTGCAAATGCGCAGCAAACTTTTACGCTGCAACAGTCTATTGATTATGCTTTGCAAAACGCACCCAGTTTTCAGAACTACAAAATTGACCGCCAAATAGCCAGCGCTCGCAATTTTGAAAGCATCACAAAATACCTGCCTAAAGTAAATGGTGTAGCAGAATATCGCAACAATTTAAACCTTGCCGTAAACCAAATTCCTGCCGAGTTTTTTGGCGGGCAGCCGGGCGACTTTCGCGAAATACGTTTTGGCGTAAAACACAACGCTACTGCGGGGTTAGACTTCAATCAATCTATCTTAGATGCCGCAGCAATTGGCGATATTCTTTACACCAAACAAGGCAAAGTGTTAAGCGAATATCAAATACAGCAAGCCACCATAGAGTTAAAAGTAAATGTTACCAAAGCATACTACACCACACAACTCAATACCCAAAAATTAGAAAAAGCAACTAAAGCCGTTGAACGAAACAAAAAAGTGCATGACGACACCAAGGTGAAGCTACAAAACCAAAACGCCACCAAAACCGATGTAAATCGCGCATACCTAAGTTGGCAACAATCTTTGTACCAAGCGCAATTGGCAAATGACGCACTCCGTCAATCTAAACTTTTGTTGATGCAAACCATAGGCATGGCCTTTAACGAAAACTTAGAAATAGCCGAATCGTTGCCACTAAATTTTAATGCCGATACTGTGGTGCAACTTGCCGAAGCCCATACAATTTTTGCATCGCGTATTGAATACAAAGCCGAGCAACAACAAACTCTTTTAAACAAATGGTTGCTGCGCAAAACCAATTTGCAATACGCACCCAATGTTTCCTTTTTTGGATACATTGGCGGGCAAGGCTTTTCAAACAACTCGAATGTTTTTACCGAAAAATGGAATCAAGTTTCATACATCGGGGTGCGGCTCAACATGCCCATTTTTGATGGCCTGCAAAAGGCTACTATCGCACAACAACAAAAACTAAACCTAAAGAAAAACCAAAACAACCTCCGCAACATCGAGCAAACCGTAAACTACCAATTGCAATCAACCGCACTTAGTTTTGCTAATGCCGCCCGAAACGTAAAAGTGCAACAGCAAAACATAGCACTTGCCGAAGAAATTTTACACGATGTAAAAGTGCGTTACCAAAATGCCTTTGCTATTTACCAAGAAGTAATAGATGCCGAAAACATGCTCAAAGATGCCGAAGTGCTTTACTTCACAGCACTTTTCGACTACTTGGTTGCCGAGGTAGATTGGAAAAAAGCAAATGGAAAGATGTAATCAATTTGAAGATTTGAAAATGAGTTGATTTAAAGATGATAGAAGAATAGTATTTCTCCATTTTCAAATTTTCAAATCAATCTATTCCAACCAACCATAAAACTTTATCGCTCGTCTAAGGTTGTTGTTTCAAGTCAATTTATATTTTTACCAAAATTCAAACAACAAATTATTTAAAATGAAAGTAAAATTTTACGCTTTTGCAGCAGTTGCTGTTTTTCTATTTGCCCTCACCACCACTACAAGTGTTTACACAAACTCTACTGTGCCATTCCCCGGCCGCGCTGGCGACCCGCTCAACAATAAAACCTGCGCAGATAGCTCTGCCTGCCACTCCGATGCCAATATTATGGATGGCACCAATGTTATCTCTCTAAAAATTGGTCCCAATGCCGGTGCATTACAAAATGCAACATCATCATTTGTGCCTACTCCGGGCGTTACATACGTTATGTCAATTACGTTAGATAGACAAGGTTCCGACACTTGCGGCTTTCAACTTACAGGGCTTTTTGCGGGCACCAACGCCAAAGCCGATTCTTTTGTAATTACCGATGCCAACAAAACAATTTCGAATCCGCGCAACGGCATCAACTACCTTAGTCACAAAAACGCCTATTTGGCAAGCAACACTGGTAGCTGGATTTTTAAATGGGTTGCTCCGGCAAATATTTCAGGACCAATTCTTTTCTACACCGTGGCTAATATATCAAATGGCAGCGGCAACGAAAATGGCGATAAAATCTACAAACGTGTATTTTCTATCAATGGCAACGGCCTTACCTCTGTTGAAGATGTAAGCCCTTTTACAAATGTTACGCTACACCCAAACCCTGCTACCGAAAACCTTACTATAAACTACAACCTACTTAGCAATGAATTTGTTTCGGGGCAAATTCTTGATGTGCAAGGTAAAATAGTAAGTACTGTTTTTGGCGAAAAACAAAACATGGGTACTCACACAACAAGCTACAACGTAAGCAGCCTTACTGCAGGCAAATACTTCCTCCACATCAAATCTGCCGGAAAATCTACCATTAAACCATTCGTAAAATACTAAATCTCCATAGCACCGAAAAGAGGACGTGTTCCTCTTTTCGGTCTTTTTACAGCACATAAATTCATGTTTAAAAAAGTTCTGTTTCTCACCATAACTGCTACTGTTATTTTAGTAATAGTAGCCTCTTGTTCCAAAGATAAAACCATCATAGCCCCAAACCCCTGCGACACTCCCCAGCCCTACAGCTATTCTACCCACGTAAAACCCATTTTCGATTACCATTGCGCCTCTTTTGCCTGCCACAGCAATATTGCACAAGCCAGCAGCGTAGATTTAAGCGACTACAACAACGCTAAACTACACACCGAACTCGGCAATGTACTTTGTGCAATAAAACACACCTGCACGCCCATGCCCAAAGATGAACCTATGCTACCAGACTCCTTGATTCAAGTAATTGAATGTTGGGCCGCCAAAGGTTTTCAAAATTAAACTTTGCTTATGCGCATATTATTTTGTTTGCTCTTGCTTGCCACCGCAAGCCATGCACAAGAAAAAAACTACAATAACACTTTTGCCACCACCACAGGCATGGTTCACTTCTTTTCTAAAGCACCATTAGAAGATATTGAAGCCACAAGCCAAAAAGCAATCGGAGTGCTTGATACCAAAACAAAAAAAGTGCAAGCCAAAATACCTGTTGCCAGTTTTGAATTTAATCAAAAACTGATGCAAGAGCATTTCAACGAAAATTATTTAGAAACCGATAAATACCCCTACGCCAACTTCGATGGCACAATTGTAGAAGATATTGATTACACCAGCGATGGCGAAAGAGAGGTAACTGTAAAAGGCGACTTAACTGTACACGGCATCAAAAAACCCCGCGATATTAAAATTAAAATCACCGTAATAAACGCTGTGCCCACCAACGTTGCAGCTCAGTTTAACATCCAACTTGTTGATCACAAAATAAAAATTCCAAAAGCCGTTCTTCTCAATATTGCCGAAGTAATAAAAGTAGATTTGAACTTCAATTTAGCCAAATACGAAAAGAAATAATAAGTGCCACAATTCAATCGAATGAAATATATCTTCTCTACTGTAAATACATTACGCCTACCACACTCCACAGCAACACTCTTTTTGCTCGCAATGCTTCTTGCCTTTACCTCTGCTACACATGCCCAAGATTTAATTGACGAACTCGGCAAACAAGAAGAAAAAAAAACACGCGAATACGTTTTTGCCACCTTTAAATCTACCCGCCTCATTCACGGGCAAACTGTAGAAATGACTAAAAAGAATGCGCTCGACTTTCGCATCGCCCACCGCTTTGGCAACATCGCCTCTTCAAACAACGAACATATACACAACATGTTTGGTTTCGACCAAGCTGCCGATATATTGTTCTCTTTAGATTATGGTATTTTAAAAAACCTCAGTGTAGGCGCAGGCCGAGCAAAAGGAAATGGTCCGGTAGGCGAGCTATGGTTTGGAAACATCAAATACCGCCTTCTCGAACAAACAAAAAATTTTAAAACTCCCTTTTCTATTGCTCTACTTGCACAAACGGCCATCAGCAGCAAACGCAAAACCCCTAACTCCATCGAATCTATCACCAGCTTTCCTTTTTGGTATCACCGCCTTACTTATAACCTTCAAGCAATGATTGCCATTAAAGCCACAAGCTGGCTTAGCATACAGCTCACTCCCAGCTTTCTTTGGCGAAATCTCGTAACCCCAAACGATAAAAACGGACTCTTTGTGTTAGGGTTTTCTACACGCGCCAAGGTAACCAAGCGCTCCGCAATAGTTTTCGAATACTTCCAACCCATCACAAAAAACAACGCCACATTCCGCCAATATTTCCCTATGCTGCGCGGCCAAACAAACGCAGGATATTACCCGCCATTAAACATAGGCTACGAAATAGAAACAGGAGGACACGTTTTTCAAATCAACTTAACGAATACTGCGGGCTTGCTCGAAAATGATTTTCTAGCCTACAACCCGCACAACTGGGCGCAAGGTCAATTCCGTTTAGGCTTCACTATCACACGCAGCTTCCAATTTGGTAAAGACATAAACCCGTGGACTCACCGCTATACTAAAAAGAAACTACTGCGCGATTTAAAAGCTAAGGCAGAGAAAGAGTAGTTATATTATTTCAAAATACCGCTTCATTTCCCAATCGGTAACCACTTTGCTGAACTGCCGCCATTCCCATTCGCGGCTCGCTGCAAAATGCTCTACAAACTCTTTGCCAAATAGCTCCGCAGCTACGGGACTTTCTTTCATAGCCTGTGTGGCATTCCATAAATTGGTAGGCAACGAACCATAGCTTAAATCGCGATACCCATTGCCCACCGTAGCAGCTTGTTTCAGCTTCAGCTTTTTGCGCACACCATACAAGCCCGCAGCAAGGCAAGCCGCCATTGCCAAATATGGATTAGAGTCGCTACCCACCACGCGCGTTTCTAAGCGTGTAGCTTTGCTGCTGCCCGGCAAGGCGCGCAATGCCACCGTGCGATTGTCCACGCTCCACGTCAATGTGGTTGGCGCCCAAGCTCCCTCTACCAGCCGTTTGTACGAATTAATGGTTGGCGCAAGCATCGGCAACATCACAGGCAAGCAATGTAGTTGCCCCGCAATGTAGCTCTTCATGGTTTCGCTCATTTTCAGTTTATCTTTTTCATCATAAAAAAGATTTTTCTTCGATGCTTTATCCCACAAACTTTGATGAACATGACCGCTACATCCCGGCAAGTTTTCGTTCCACTTGGCCATAAAACTCGCCATTATACCATGCTTATAAGCAATTTCCTTCACCGATGATTTGAACAAAACAGCCCTATCGGCCGATGGTATCAACAAACCATATTGAATAGCAGCCTCGTAAGTGCCCGGCCCTGTTTCTGTATGCAAGCCTTCTATTGGCACATCAAACTTTCGCAATAGCTCAAATAAATCTGTAAAAAACTCATTCTTTAAACTACTGCGCAATAGCGAATAGCCAAACATTCCGGGTGTAAGTGGTATTGGGTCTTTGTATCCTTTTGCATGAAAACTCTCGGGTGTTTCCGAAAAATTAAACCACTCAAACTCCTGGCTGAAATATGGAGTAAAACCCTCTCTTTCGGCTGTAGCTTTTACTTTGTTCAACAGTTGACGCGGGCAAATCGGATTTGGTTCGTTCTTTGAATTTACAAACTCACCAAGAAAAAACGGCACATCCATCTCCCAAGGTATTTTCCTGAAAGTACTTAAATCTACCCGCACCAATGCGTCTGGATAACCCGTGTGCCAACCCGTAAACTTTGAGTTGTCATACGCCACATCGCCACTATCCCAGCCAAACACCACATCGCAAAAACCAAAGCTTCCATCCACTATCGAAAGAAACTTCTCTGTACTCACATACTTACCCCGCAAAATCCCGTCAATATCAGTAACAGCCAACTTCACTTTTTGCAGCGGATGCTGCTTTACGTAATCAATAATTTGCTTTGTAGTCATTTTATTTGAATGAATTTGTTTGCAAAAATGCAACGTAAATCAATATCGTTGCCAAACATTTTTTTGAAAGTAATTTTATCACTGCTGCTCAAAGCCAAGTATCTAAAAAACCTTGCCCGCCAGCATAGGCACAAAACGGAAATCATCAAAAATTTCTTCTTCAATTTCGCGAGCAGAATGCTTGGTATATCGCTTCATCTTGGTTACTCCGCCCTCTTCGTGCGGAATCACCATATTGCCACCCACCGTTAATTGCATCAACAACTTCTCAGGAATCTTAGGAGCCGCTGCCGTAATAATTACATGGTCAAACGGAGCAAAAGCGGGTAAACCTTCAAACCCATCACCAAAAAAACATTTTACACTCGTGTAACCAAGTTCCTGTAGCAAAGGCTTTGTTTTGTCATAAAGCGTCTTTTGCCGCTCAATAGAAAAAACTTTCACCCCCATTGCTGCCAACACGGCCGCCTGATACCCGCTGCCGGTGCCAATTTCCAACACTTTTTCACCGGCAACCACCTCCAGCAACTGCGATTGATAAGCCACAGTATAAGGCATTGAAATTGTTTGCCCGGCAGCTATCGGAAATGCCTTATCCTCATACGCATGGCTATCAAAAATGGTATCGCTACCCAAAAACAAATGTCGCTTCACGCTTCCTATGGCATCCAACACGCGCCCCTCACTTATGCCCTTGCGCTTCAGTTCTTCCACCAATGCCCTGCGCAGTCCCTGATGGCGGTAGGTATCTTTATCTAAAATCATTTACGGCTTAATATTTTGTTGTTATTTGCGCAGCAAGTTAGCGCACTTGCGATATACTTTTTCAACACTTGTTTTACTTGGTTTTTAGATTGTCTAATATGAAAAGCACCTTGCTTAAAGCCATTTCTTTTGTACTTATTTCTCTATGCTTTTTATCTAAAATAAATGCACAGCAAGCCTCGGCAAAAAAGCCATTGCGCATACTCACCTACAACGTACAGTTTTTACCGGGTTTCGCTATCCACCTTAAACACAAACCCCACGTCCGTGCCCCACACATCGCCCAAGCAATAATCAACGACAGTATTGATATAGTGGTGCTTCAAGAAATATTCGATAAAAAAGCCCGAAAAATTCTTGAACAAAAAATGAAAGCCCACTACCCATACTTTATTGGACCCGGCAAAAGCCAACCCAAAAACTGGAAGAATGGCACCGGTGTTATGATATTCAGCAAGCACCCGTTCACTCCTTTAGAAAAGATAAAATTCAGCAAATGCAGCGGTCTCGATTGCCTTGTAAAAAAAGGCGTAATCGGTATTGAGGTAGATTATCCTACTCAAAAATTCCAGATTTTCGGCACACATTTTCAGGCTTTTTCTGTGGGCGAAATCATGAACATTCAAATAAAAGATTTAGCCAACTTGCTTAAAAAACATGAGCAGAAAAACATACCGCAATTCAGTGCCGGTGATTTCAATATTCTGAAAACAGATACCAATCTTTATCCGCTTTTGCTGAAAGAAACAGGCGCGGAAGACGGGGAATTTAGCAGCGAGATAAAATATACTTTCGATTACACACACAACGATATGAACCACTACCCCAAAGAAGTAGAATTTCTCTACGACTATATTTTGTTGAAGAAAAATGACACCTCAGCAAAATCAATTACACGCGAAGTGAAAATTTATCAGCATCAATGGAGCAAAAAAAATAAAGACCTTTCTGACCATTATGCCGTGCTGATGAATATTGAGTTTTAGTTGCTTCTGGAAAAAGCTTCCAAAGTTTAGATTTGTAAATGTTCAATGCTCTCAATGCATCAATTCAGATTTGTTATTTATGCTCTTACGCATTACTACAAAACATTACGAATACCTTTTTAAATCAAGCATATATGCGACAATGCAAAATATCTCACCATTACATATCATCCGCTTTAGCGTGTTACCCTGCTTTATCTATCAGGCTTAGAAAAACTCTATTGCAGATAGGCTTTACTCGTTTATTGAATAACAACTCTCAGCAGCGACTTTTGTGTTAGTGTACTTACTTCAAGCAGATAAATACCCGCAGTAAGTTCGCTTACATCTAACGATACTAAATTTTGCTTTTCATACTTAATGTCGCGAGAATCTTTCACTTGTTGCCCAAGAGCATTAAACAAAAACACTTTCACTTCGCCCGCAACCGTCAATGCGACATTCAGTTTTTCGGTAACAGGCATAGGGTATATTACTTTAACTAAATCTTCCTCAATGTCATCAACACCCACACAGGTGTTCACATTTATTTCTATTGACGCTGCTGTTACACAACCTGATTGATTTTTACCAGTAACGGAATACGCAGATGTGAATGCTGGTGAAGCAATAGGATTGGCGCAATTATTGCAACTTAAACCGCTTGAAGGAGTCCATGAATATGAGACATACTTATTGCCCGCATTGAGTTGAATACTTTGACCTAAACAAATTGATGTATCGTTGCCCAAGCTGATTTGTGTGGCGCTATCAACATTAACAACGATGGTGTCTGAAAACACGTTTCCGCAATAATCTTCAACACGTACAAAATATTTTCCTTCTCCGAAAACAGAAGTAGAAGAGTCTGTTATACCATCATGCCACAAATATGTTTTGTATGAAGGTCCTGCGTTTAATGTACTTACTCCTGAAAAACACAAAGTTGTATCCTGTCCAAGGTTTACTGGATTTCCCGCAACATTTGTAACATTCACATTTCTGCAATACACCTGCTGAGTAGGCAATCCTTCATCTACGGCCAAGCGCACATAATAGCTTCCAGCTTTGTTGTAGGCAATAGGAGGAGGAAATTTTAAAGTGCTATATGGAATTCCACAATCGCCAAAATTCAACTTCACTAAACCGTTGTTAGCACCCTGTGTGGCAAAAGTTGTCAGTCCCTGATCTGTCCTTATCAATCGCGACATTCCTGATATGCGTAAGGTGTTTTTTGTAAAAGTATCTAGTACAATTGGCGCAGACGTTGGTGTATTAAATTTTACCAATTGGTGCACTTGCGTGTTTTCATACAGCAACACACCCGATAAGCTTCCATCGCAGTTTTGATACAAAGCAATGTCATCAGGGTAAACTCCATTGTTGTATAAATAAGAGTTGGATAATGTTGGTGTATTAGCCAACGAATTTCCAAAACTGATAATGCGCACACCGCTAAACAACCCTACTCCATAAATATAATGACTGCCATTTATCTTATGATAACTAAAACCCGAACATCCATTAACTGCATGAGAGGATTGAGCCTGAACATTATTGGTAATACTACTACCTAGGTATAGTAACGTTATTGCGCTAGAGTTTCGCGCAGCTACTATTAACCACCAGTTATTTGTTTCCCGAACAATTTCAACTTTATGACCCCAGTCAATTCCTCCCGAGATCCCTGTCAGTTGTGTTGCCGTTACACTTTTACTATCTAGTGTTCCACCAAAATTTATTCGGTATATACCATTGTAAAAAATTAGGAATCCGTAGTAGCTACCATCATGAAATACTACATCAAAACCATGAAGATTGCTTGATGCTCCCAATCCCGATGAGACTACCACTGTGTCAACAACTGGCGAGTTTTGTATAGAATTCCCAAATTTCATTCTGCGTAGTGCAGTTGAATTTGCAGATGAATAAAGACAGTAAAACACATAGTAGTTTCCGTTTTCATCCCGAATAAATTTTGCCCCTGCGGGTGCTGAGCCGCCCCCTGTATGAGTATAGCTTTGAGTTGTTAATGAGTCTAAATAATTAGGTTCACAAAACGTCCACAAATAATTGGTGTAGTTACATCCGGTATCGGGCTCATACTTCACCGCCAGGCAAGTGTTTGCATTTTGCGGTGTCCACCCAAAAGATACATTGCATGGCGCACCAACATGAATAAAATAAGTAATGGGCGTTGTGTCGCTGCAAAGCAACGAGGATGCCACAAGATAAACAGAATATGAACCTCCTTGATTAAATGTATAATTTAGGGTAAGGCTTGTCCCTTGTAATACCCCGTCAACAAACCATTGATAATTTGTTGCACCGGTACTAAAATTGGTGAAAGTTACCGCCTGCCCTACGGCTGGATTTAAGTTGTTGGCGCTGAACCCTGCTGTAACCCCACAATTTACAGTAATCGTGTCAGTAAAATAATCCACGCAGTTTGTGTCTACCCCTATCGTTTCAAGACGAACGATGTAAGTGCCAGCATTGTTAAAAGTATAAACCGAATTTGCCGTGGTGGCAAATAGTGTTCCATTTACCAACCATTTGTATGAAGCGGCACCGCTCGATTGATTGGTAAAATTCACCGATGCTCCTACGGCTACCGCGGAAGCAGATGATACAAATGAAGCATTAATAGCTGTGGTACATGGAGAAAAGCACGAACTGCAGTTTTGCAGACTCGCACGAATATTTTGCGTATGCCATATCATCCTATCGCGCTGACCTGCCGAAAACATAGTGCGACATGTAGCAGCGGTATAGTCCATAAAGTTTTTGTGTTGGTCGGGCTGATCCGATGTAAATCCCGAAAGCGCATCAGTAGAACAACTGTTCATGGTTGAAGCACAAGCAATATATGCCGTTGAGTTATCTGGTGGTGTGTCACAAACTTTATCGCCATCACTTAAACAATTATTGTTGGTGCATCCTCCCTGAAAAGTATGATACAAACCTAAATAATGTCCAGCTTCATGAATCAATGTGCCTGTGGCGGCTGACGTGCTGCCCATTGTGGATGCTCGCACAACAATTCCATCAAATGCTTTTCCGTGTGCCGAAGGCAAATAAGCATACCCACCAATGTTGCACGATCCTTGACTGCAAATTGTTTTTACTACCCAAATATTTACATAGCAAGTAGGATCCCAGCGACTAAGGTTTTTTACAGTCAAATCCTGTGATAAATCTAGATCGGTTAACGCAGATTGCACTCTATTTATACCCGAAGTGGCTTGTCCTTGCGGATTTTTTTTTGCGAGGCAGAATTGGATTCTTGTGTCCACACCATCCGTTGAGTCATACAAGGCTGTATTTCTGAAAGCTTGATTAAGATAATCTATCGCCCTTAAAGCCTGTACATCACTTATGTTTTCACTTCCTCCGTTGTGAATAATATGCACCACAACTGGTAATACAAAGTCCGACCTTCCTGGGGCTTGTTCAATTCCGCTTTTCGAGGCGTTGTATATCAATTGTTCAATCTGTTGATGCCTTAGCAGATTTCCGGCATTTTGTAAAAAGACTTGGTGAACTTGCTCCGAACCACACTGTTCATTCAACAGTTGTTGTGCATTGGCGGTCAAGAAATTTGTTATCAAAAAAAGTGATAGAAGATTTTTCATAGCGAATTTTTCTCGAAGGTAATTATTTTTCAATAGCATTATAATCACTCATTTTAAAAAGGCGCACTTATAACTGACACAAACAACAAACATTTTTTTGCGTGCTCTCATTATTAGATCGCCCTTTATCAGTAAATCTTTCGCTTAGGGTTTGCGTTGATGAAATAAGTAAAATAAATCACTTTTTCTTCCAAATTTCAGGGTCTCTATGGCCATGAAAAAATGAAACTATGATTATTTGGCTCCCATTAATCCGGTAAATAATTTGATATGGAAATGTATTAACGTTAATGAGGCGTAAGTCTAAATACCTGATTTCAAAATGTGCGTTGCGCCTATGTATGTTAAGTATTTTTCCAACTTCTACATACAATTGTGTTCCTAATCCTTCGCTTTCTTTTTCGTACCATTCTATTGAGTCAAATATTCGTGTTCTGCATCTTCCTCAAAACTAACCTCGAATTTCATCAATCAGTTTTTTTGCCTTTTGCTGAACTTCCTCTGCCGGAACAAATACGCCTTTGCCTTCATCCATTTTTTTAATACGTCTGTCAAGTTCATGTTTTTTTGCATCCGATAAATCAATCTGGTGATTCTTATCTAAGCTATCCCACAACAAACCAATAAGAGCGTGTCTTTCAGATGGGCTAAGTTTAAGTGCTGTTTCTGCAATATTCATAAGACAAATTTTTCTACAAAGATAACCGAACATTTCCTTTCGCAGCAAATCTCTCGCAGAGGATTTGCGTTGATAAAATGAGTGAACAAAACCAAACAGCCCGCGTAGTTTTTAACTGTGCGGGCTGTTTGGTTTTAAAAATGAATTGCTCATTCAGTAATATTTAAACGCCCTGTGCGATTCAAACCAAACCACAACACCGCCACATTTGCTATCAGCAACATCGCACCAGCTTGGTGCAACACACCCCAACCCACAGGAATACTTCCTACACAATTTATCACGGTAAAAATTCCAATTGTCGCTTGCAACAAAACCGTTGCCGGAAGCAATTTTAATGCTGCATTGAAAATTTTATTGCCTTCAATTTTTCGTGCTTTCAAAAAGAAGAAAACAACAATAGCTACTATCAAATATGCAGCGCCCCTATGCGCAAATTGAATAGCCGTGCGCCCCCAATAGTCTGCGGCATTATATTTTGTAAAACCGGCTAAAGTTGCCGTTTCAGAAAACAATGCAGCAGGAATTATTTCGCCATTCATATCCGGCCAGGTTGGGTAAGCCAAGCCTGCTTTCATGCCGCTTACAATGCCTCCGAAAAATATTTGCAGCGTTACCAAAACCGAAATTGCAAGCAATATTTTTTGCAATGAATTTGCGCTTTCATTTTTTAATAAAACAATAGATTGCCTTGCCATTTTGAGTGCATGTGCCTGATGCGCAGGCGCTTCGAGAATAGATTCCGGCATTTGCGCGTATTTTACTACGCTTGGCGGATCAAACATTCCTAATTTATAACGAGTAGTAAATAATCGTTCCAGCGAAACATTTAGTTGTTCTTCTTTTATTAAGCCTTTATTTACACCGTCTAATAAAG
>CAZYXR010000038.1:28191-32004 GCA_964650845.1 uncultured Chitinophagaceae bacterium | reverse complement strand
GTATCAGGTTCCGATTTTATAGGCACTACCAATAGTGAAGAACTTCGCTTTAAAGTAAACGACCAGCAGCGCCTCAAACTTCGCCTCGATGGTGGCATAGTACCGTCTATGAGTTATGATGCCATAGCTATAGGTAATAATGCGCTGGCTAATGGTTATTCACCTTTCGATAGTTATGGGCAAGCCATAGCCATTGGTAATAATGCATTGGCAAGCTATATAGGGAAGGACGGCCCCAGTTTAGCTATTGGTGAAAGTACACTTGAACTAACCACTACCGGTATTGGAAACGTAGCCGTAGGTAATTATGTATTACAAGACAACACCACCGGTGAGGAAAACACAGGTCTTGGTACAGGAGCGTTTTACAATAATACGACTGGCTCGCAAAACACAGCCATAGGCAGGGGAGTGCTTTACACAAACACCACAGGTGCCCATAACACAGCGCTGGGTTTTAATGCGGACGTAAGTTCCGGTAATCTTACTAATGCAACTGCTATAGGCAGCCGGGCGGAGGTGGGCGCCAGCAACAGCATGGTGTTGGGTTCTATTGGTGGGGTAAACAGTGCCACCGATACCGTTAAAGTGGGTATTGGAACTACCACCCCAACTGCACGCTTACACATCGTAGGCGGTATTCGCATACAAGACGGCACACAGGGTGCTAATAAAGTTCTTACTTCTGACGCCAATGGGTTAGCTCATTGGGCAACTTCCTCAGGCGGAGGAAGTGGTTGGAGTCTTACAGGCAATGCCGGCACCGATACAACAACTAATTTCATTGGTACCACCGATAACATGAATCTAACTTTTAAAACCAACAACATGAAGTGGATGGAGCTAAGCACTACAGGTCATTTAGAACTGTCAGATAACCAAGGAGCAGTAATAATAGGGCGAGGAGCGGGCATGGGTTTAAACGGCATGGGAACTTATAGTATAGGAGCAGTTGCAATTGGTGATAGCGCTCTGGCCTACGGTGGCAGCCAGGCATATACCGGCTCAATTGCTATTGGGCAGGGTGCATTGAAAGTTTTTTCGACAGAAACCGACCAGTCGATAGCTATCGGTACTGGAGCTCTCTCATCGTTGCTCAACGCCACTAATACAGCAATAGGTACATATAGCATGACCCTTACCGAGAATGGAAGCTATAATACAGCGGTTGGGCACGCCACTTTAATGAGCAACATTTCAGGATACTCAAATGTTGCTATTGGACACGAATCGCTATACTCAAATTCTACTGGGGCTGGCAATGTGGGTGTTGGAAACGGCACTTTGTCTGGTAACTACACCGGAGAATTTAATACAGGTATAGGCATGAGTGTGCTTGTTGCCAATACTGATGGCACTTTGAATACTGGAGTAGGATACCAAGCCAATGTTTCTACGGGCAACCTTACCAACGCCACGGCACTTGGGGCAAATGCTACTGTTAATGCAAACAATAAAATTCGCTTGGGAAGTACTACTGTTTCAGTAATTGAAGGTCAGGTTGCTTATACATTTCCCTCTGATGCTCGTTTTAAAAACAACATAAGCGATGAGGAAGTGAAAGGGCTTGATTTTATTACGCTTTTGCGCCCTGTAAACTACAACTTTGACACACGAAAATTTGAAGAATTTCTAACAAAAGATATGCCCGATAGTATTCGTAGAAAACAGCTATCGAAGGATTTTGCAAAATCTACTGCAATGCGCCAAACAGGTTTTATCGCACAAGAAGTGGAAAAGGCTGCCAAAGAATCGGGTTACGATTTTAGCGGAGGATTGCACATACCCGAAAACGAGAACGACAATTACAGCGTAGCATACAGTCAGTTTGTAGTGCCTTTGGTGAAAGCCGTGCAGGAATTGAACGAAAAAGTAAAAAAATTAGAAAAAGAAAACAATGCATTGAAAGATTCGGCAGTTTCATCTCCACGAATTTCGAGCAACAAAAACGAAGGTTTTAAAGGAGATGAAAACCCTGCTATTTCTGCTCAACAAAAAGCAATTGATGTATTGAAAACGCAGAACGATGTTTTTAAGAAACAACTAACCGATTTACAACAACGATTAGAAGAATTGACCAAAGTGAAGTAATACTTACATCGTTTTGAAACATTTTTTTTGAAATAAAAAATACAATGAAAAACATAGCACTGCTTCTTGTTATTGCTTTTGGAAATTGGGGGGGCGTACTATTTGCGAGCAATAGCGGTGATACCATCACTACGCCAAAGCCTATTGCAAACACTAAAGCCGATGCTGCTTTTACTGCGCAGAATTATCGCGAGGCATACAACGCCTATTTCAAAACTTATCAAGCAAACGCAACCAATCCTAACAACGCTTTCAAGCTAGCCTTAGCCTATTGTTACCTATATCACCAACCACGCAAAACAATTACATTATTAAAAGCTGCAACCGCTAACTCTACTGCCAGTTACAACTTCTACAAAAGCACTCAAACTCAAGCCTCTGATGATGCACTTTATTTTTTAGGGAAAGCTTATCTGGCTGCAGAAAAAATTGATACCGCGCTGCAATATTTTGTGGAATATCAAAACAAACTGCGCGACAATTTGCCGCTTGATGCAGGGCGGCAAATGAAGATGTGTCTGAATGCAAAATCGCTAATGAAACAACCACGCGAACTAAATGTGGTAAACATGGGCGAGATACTTAATTCGGCATTTGACGAAGGCAACCCAATTATTTCAATTGACAACCAAACGCTGCTTTTCAGCAGCCGCAGACCCGAAAGTAATTCAGGCGAAGAAGGCATTCTTTCAGATAACGACATTTACATCTCAAAAGCAACGGCAGAAGACCAATGGCAAAAACCAGCACCGTTTGCATTCAATACATCGGAAGACGAAGAGCCTGTTTTTTTGAGCATTGATGGCAACAGACTCTACCTTCGTAGAGCAAGCAAAAAAGGTAGCGGTGATATTTACCTAAGCGAAAAACAGGGTGATGCTTTCACCGCGCCCGTGAAGTTGAAAGGCATCAATTCATCTGCCGATGAAAAAGCAATCGCCATTTCAAAAGATGGTATGTGGATGATAATTTCAAGCAACCGCGAAGGCGGCATGGGTGGATATGATTTATACATTTCGCACAACAAAAACGGCAAGTGGACTTCGCCCAAAAACATGGGCGCAAATATTAATACCGAAATGGATGAAGTTTCGCCACACATTTTCCCTACCGATAAAAGAATTTATTATAGCACAAACGGCAACACCGAATACGGTATGGGTGGCTTCGATGTGCTGTTTACCGAAATGGATTCTTCGGCAAAAAAATGGAGCAAGCCGTTCACGATGGGCTATCCGTTGAACCGCGCGGGGAATGAGCTACATTACATCACTGCTGCCAACGGACGCAGCTTTTATTCTGCATTAAACAAGCAGGGAAATTTTGATTTGTGGGAAATAAAGGTCGGGGAATTTCAGCCCGAAATTGAAGAGTTGCTTGCCGATGTTGTAGTTGGAACTAAAGAAACACAAACAGTAGAAATACTAGAAGTGGACAAAGAGGTAAAGGTTGAAGTAGAGAAAGAAGTAGAGGTTACAAAAATTGAAGAAGTTGAAAAAGAGGTAGAGAAAAACGTTGGTTACGTGGATGCAGCCGCAGCTAAAGATTTAGACAAAGTGGTGGCCATTGAAAAAGAAGAAGTAACCGTTGAAACCATTGTAGAAACAGAGAAGTTGGTTTACACAAACAAATCGCAAAAGGAAGTAGATTCATTAAATAAAATAGCTGTAACAACGGCAGTAGCTGTGCCAGAAGCAACACCTGCGCTTACCGAAAATGTGG
>CAZYXR010000038.1:7143-28181 GCA_964650845.1 uncultured Chitinophagaceae bacterium | reverse complement strand
GATAGCAGTTCCGGATGTTAACAATTCTGCAACTCCCGCAGTTTCTGCTATTGCTTCCACGCAAGCAGCAAACACACAATTGGAAGCAGCCGGCATGAACAAAAAAGAACGTGATGAAATCATTAGAAAGGTAAAAGAAGACTTATTGGTTGAAATGAATCAAAATCGCTCTACAGTTTACAAAACATTTTTCTTTCAATTCAACAGCGATGAACTTGCGCTCACCAATTCGGAACTTGAAATTCTAGCAAGCTTTATGAAAGAACATAAAAATGTAAACATTGAAGTAGTAGGCCACACAGATAATACCGGAGCTTGGGAAACAAACTTTTGGATTTCGCGTCAACGAGCCAAAAGCGTATTCGACTATTTAGTATCGAAAGGCGTTTCATCAAGTAGAATTATCTTTAACGGCAAGGGCGCTATTCAACCGATAGCCAGCAATAGCACAGGCACAGGGCGTGCGCAAAACAGAAGAGTAGAAATCATTTTGATACAATAAACTATATTGTCGCTTCGACAACACAGATAACTAATAACACCATGCAACAAATAAAAACATCTTTGCTGTTACTTCTTTTATTAAGCACTACCATAGTTTTATCTCAAAAAGAAGAACGGAAAATTTCTGCCACACATACTGGAAATATTACATCGCTTGCCATTTCATTCGATGGTTCGCGCGCGCTTACTGCCGGCTCTGATGCTCGTGCAAATATGTGGAATACGCTCACAGGTGGAAAGCTGAAAGGCTTTGCCGCGCAAGACAAAGAAATAACCGATGTGGAATTTAATAGCGATGAAGCGCTATTTGCCACGGCAAGCAAAAATATGAGCATTGTGGTGTGGGATGCCATAATGCAAAAGCCGAAAAAAATATTGAAAACAACTGCCGAAGTTTTGGCATTAGACTTTCACCCTTTTAATAATCAATTAGTGAGTATTGATGCTGGAGGCTCTATAAAACTTTGGGATGCGAATGCAGGAAAAGTATTGAATGAAAACTTGGCAATCATAAACGAAAAACAAGTAAGCAATGCTGCTGTAAAGTTTACACACGATGGCAAATACTTCGTAATTCAAGTGAATGAAAAACTGTATATTTTTCGTCAGAATGATAACAAGTTGGCAACAGTTTTTACGGTGGCGAAAAATAATTTCGGCAAAAGAAGTTTCGACATCAGCAGTGATGGAAAACTACTTGCATACAAAAATGAAACAGCGCACATAGTTATTGCAAACATCGGAACAGGCACAACGGTAGAAAGCATTTCTGGCGACTTTAAATCCTCAACATTTATTGCTTTTGCTCAAAACCCGCAACTGCTGTTTATTGGCTACGAAAGCGGCAAAGTGCAACTTTATAACATTGCTTCAAAGAAGGTTGTGAAAGAATTTCAAGCACACGAAAAAGCTGTATTGAATGGCATGATAAGCCTAAATGGTAATGTGCTGATAACTGTGGGGGCTGAACTTTCGTTGAAACGATGGGATATTAGCGAGTTGAATTTAGCTTACTGCCAAACGCCCGATGGCTGCTCAAAGTCTGCCGCTATCAGCAGCTTGATGCTAAATGATGAAAACCAAAACGGGCTGATTGACGGTGGCGAAAAAGCAAGTTTAAACATCAGCATAAAAAATATGGAAAAAGCAGCTTTGTATGACGTGGTAGCAAAGCTCTCAACCGATACAAAAATTGATGGCCTTGAATTTCCATCGGAAGTGTTAGTTGGTAATATGCTGCCCGAAGCCGCCAAAACGATTGCAGTGCAAGTAACAACTACGCCAAAATTTTCGCAAGGCTCGGCACAACTTACAGCCGATGTGATAGTTGCTGGTACAAAACTTGCATCGAAGCAAATAACGCTACAGGCAGGCAGCAGCAGCAATGCCGGTGTTACTGTAAGTAGCTATAAATTCTATTCCCCTTCGGGCAAAGCATCGAAAGGAGAACCACTTACGCTATTAGTTTACCTCGAAAATGTAACGCGCATAGCGGCCGAAAACATTACTGTTACCTATCAATTTCCTATCGGTGTAAATGCCATTGATAAAACCAAAGAGATAATTCCAAGCTTAGGTGCATCGCAAAAAGCATCTTTTTCCGTACAGTTTATTGCCGATAAAAATTTTGCTGCCGATAGCATTACAATTGGAATAGATATTAGTGGCGTGAGCTACACCAACACCGATGGGCTACGTATGTCGCTGCCACTAAATAAAGAAATAGGCACGCAACAGGATATGCTAGCAATGCTAGAAACTAACTACGAACAAAAATCGCGCGGCAGCTTAGTAGTAAGCAAAGCTGATATTCCAAGTGCATCGGTTGAAAGTGGCCGATATGTAGCTCTAATTATTGGCATCGATAATTATCAAGGCACATGGACAAAGCTCAACAATGCGGTAAACGATGCCAAAGCGATTGAAGATGTTTTGAAAAAACAGTACAATTTTACTCTTGTAAAATCTTTATACAACGAGCAAGCAACACGCCAGGGCATCATTAGCCAATTAGAGTGGATGGTAGAAAACCTGAAAACGAACGACAATCTATTGATTTTTTACTCTGGTCATGGTGACTTTAAAACGTCATTAAACCGTGGCTTTTGGGTGCCGGTAGATGCAACTACCAACTCAACTTCCAACCTGATTTCCAATCCCGATTTGCAAACATTTTTAGGCTCCATAAAATCTCGCCACACACTACTGGTTTCTGACGCTTGTTTTAGTGGTGATATTTTTAGAGGTGGCGAACAAAAAGCTGAAAAAGCTGTAAATGAAAAATATTACAACCGCGTAAACAGCTTGATGTCGCGGCAGGCACTAACATCGGGTGGTATTGAACCCGTAATGGATGGCGGTAGAGATGGTCATTCGGTATTCACATATTACTTACTAAAATCACTAAAGGAAAATCAACAAAAATTTATTGATGCCGAACAACTATTTGATGTTATTAAAATACCTGTGGTAAACAATTCTAATCAAGCGCCTAAGTTTTCGCACATAAAAAACACTGGCGATGAAGGGGGCGAATTTATTTTTTACAAAAAGTAAATCCGTTTGCAACAGCAACATACTATGGCAACACACAACCACAAAAACTTTCTATTTCATCGCGATGTATTGCTTTCGTCAATACTTACTTTTGTGATTCTGTTTCTACTGAAGCTTATCATCTTTAACACGAAGTTTCTCGACCCAATATCGCAAGCGTTAGGCGATTTTCAATTTACCGATTTGTACTATTCGCAGTTTCAAAGCAAACGAACTGATATAGATACCAACATTGTTTTGATAAACGTAGGCGAAAACAACCGCGCAGCAATAGCCGAGCAACTAGAAGTTATTCAATCTTTTAAACCTAAAGTGATTGGGTTGGATGTAACTTTTATTGAACAAAAAGACCCCACTATTGATTCCCTTTTAAAGCACGCATTGCATGGCAAGATTCCGGTAATGATGACAGAAAATATTGTTTATAATGAACAAGATAATGATGCTCAATTTTCTATTGAATCCTCGCACCCATACTTTGCAAAACAGAATGACGAAGGTTATGGAAATTTTCTAGCAGAAGAGGGGAATACAGTAAGATACTACACACTTCAGTTAGAAAAAAACGGAAAACAAATTCCTTCCTTGTCTGTTCGAATCACCGAGATTTTTGACAATGAAGCCACACGTAAATTAATTGTGAGAAATCGCAAGTCAGAAATCATCAACTATCGTACAAATAACTTTCCAAAATTGGATGTTGATGATGTTTTTGGCTCAGCAGACTTGAATTTTATACGTGGAAAGATCGTGCTGATGGGTTACATGGGTTCCAACCTTCATCAAAAAGCTTTTGATGACAACAAGCTAACTCCGCTCAACAAAAGTTATGGTGGTCATGCTTTGCCCGATATGTACGGGGTAGAAATACACGCCAATATAATTTCTATGATTTTGAGTGGAAGCTACATACAAGAAGTACCCATGTGGCTAACCCTGTTGCTTGCCTTTATTGTTTGTGTTTTGCACACTTATATCTTTGTCTATCTCTTTATCTATCAGCACAAATGGTTTCACTTTGTGGCAAAAATCATTCAACTGGTATCAATGGCTCTAATTGTTTTTGTGTGCATTCTCATCTACGGAAAATTTAGTTTAAAATTAGAACCGAGTTATATTGTTATAGGAGTTGTGTTATCTTGCGATGCCTTATACTTTTACGAAGGTTTTGCACAAATGGCAAATAATAAATTTGGATTTAACTCGTTATTCGTTTCACATCATAATTCTTAAAGATATGCGACACATTTCATTTTCCATTCTTCTGCTTTTAGCTACTGCTGTATCAGGTTTTGCAGCAACCGGTGTTTATTTCTTCAATGGCAAGGTTGAGGTACTTGAGAAAAACAAAGCCGCAACTCCGTTGTTAGAAGTAGGCTTCAAATTGCCGGAAGAAGCATCGCTTAGGCTTATAGATAATGCAGAAGTAATTTTGCGCAACGATGCAAAAGAGTTTGCGGTTATTCATGGCAAAGGCACCTACACCGCAGCACAAATCAAAGAGCAGTTTGCAAAACAGCAAGGCAAAGGTTTGGTATCAAGTTTGGCTGGGTTTATGGGTTCGCAGTTTTCAAACAAAAAAGAAGATGTGCGAGCAATGGCCGAAAAATATATGAAACAAAAAGGAGGCGTAACCAGAAGCGGCAATACCTACCCAATAATGTTTACACCAACTTACGGCTCGGTAACAGAAATTAAAGACGTGCAGTTTGTATGGAGAAAAGTGCCCAATGCCGCACAATATGAATTTGTACTTTTTGGCGGCAACGACCCAAACAACTTAGTGCAAATGAGCAAAACGCTTACTGTAGATACTTTTATGGATGTAGCGTTTACTGATTTTGGCGTAACCGAAGATGCTTACTTTAGTTGGGTTGCGTATCCCGAAGGCGACCCAACCTACTCGCGCTATACGTTTAAAATTTCAACTCCCGAAAGCATAAAAAAAGCAATTGGCGAAATAGAAGTTTTGGCAGCTAAAGAAACTACCAAAGAAGATAAACATTTATTGCGCGCTTTGGCCTACGAGCGCAAAGGTTTGATAGCCTATGCCGAAACTGCTTACACAGCATTGTTGGCCATAAACAGCAAAAGTGCTTACAAAGAACTTTACACAATGTTTCAGATGCGCAACGGTTTGGTAGATTAGTGCAGTACTAAACAGTTACAAAAACTCTTTTCGCTCCTCTTTGGGCGGGCTGATAAAATCTGCAGGATGTTTTTTGAAATAGCTGAGTAATACATTGCTAAGCCCTTGCAAGTTTTTTAACTCCACGCCTCGCGATTTTATTGCAACAATAAATGCCAGCGTGAAACTCACCAAAAAGTTGATGAGGCCAATACCTAAAACGCCAATAAAGCAAATAACATAAGTGTGCCAAGTTAGCAAATGATGTGCTCCCAGAATGCCTATGGCATAGTTTCCGGCTGCAATAGTGATGTGGCGAATATCAAAAGGTAAGCCTAAAATATTACCAAAAAACGCTGCTGTGCCTAAAAAAAAGCCGAGCGCAAAATTGCCAATGAGCGCACCAAAATTATGCTCTACATAAATTGCAATTGTATTTAATCTTTCTGCCGAAAATACGCGCTTCAAAGCGGGATGTTGGCGAATTCGCTCCGGTATTTCTGCGTAAATAACGCGGTTATCCCAATAGCCCGAAATGATGCCACTTATAAACAAAAACACCCCTGTAAAAGCGGCATACAACCACGCTAACGACTTGGTCGGATTTACATCGTCAAGCATTTTTAGTGCTTCCTTTTCGCTTATTAAAGTTGAACCCGTAAGCATTGAAATAAAATAGGCAAACACAAAAGGCAGTGGAAACACAACCAACAAATTGCCAATGAAAGAAATGTTTTGTGAGCGTGCGGTTTGCCCTATCAGCACTGCCAGTCCAAAAAGGTTTCTTTCTCCTTTTTTATCATCTAGCGAAGCTGCAATTTTAGAAGCAGTCATTGCCGGCTGCTTGGTAGCAAGTGCCGAATGTGTAACATGAATAATAATAAATCCCGCTGCATAATTCAACGAAAACAATACCGCCTCCCAAAACGGAGCTGCGTGTGCATGATGAATGAAAATTTTAAGTATCACCACAATCGCAATCACTATGCCACCTTTGCATGAAGCAACAAAAAAACTATTAAACTCTTTTCGGTTCGTGGCAATGTAATGCTCGCCCGACTTGCTTTTATGCTCGGCAATTTGATAACTAAGCAAGCCGAAATTTTGTTGAATCAACTCGCGTACAGCATATCTGTTGGTAACAAAGTAAATGCTTCGTTTAAAAAATGAAACCAAATCAGACATGCTGAAACTACTTTCGGCAAACATGATTGCTGCAATCATTTCCATTCTTTGAAGCTGGCTCTCTAACCTTCGTATTAAAAACGTTTGTTCAACACTAGTGCCATGTACCTTACTCTGAATTTTCAATCGCTCCAAAGCGCCAAAACATTCCTTAATACGAATGCGCAATGTTTGATACAAATTATCTACAACGTCAAAATTTCCATCTCTTAGTGCATCTAAAATCGCATCGGTAGCGGCAGCTTGTTCAGAAAATGTTTCGGCTAATACTTCTACCGGAAGCCGCATGGCTATTGGTTTTTCTAAACCTGCCGATGCTACACGTACCGAAAGCACACTCAGTGCGGTGCACAACTCTTTTTGCACATGAGGCGAGTGCCACTGCACAATAGGCGAAAGCATAGAAAAAAAATCTATCCAAATCTTATCGTCAATTTCATTCAACCATTTATAATCACTCGAAAAGGGAAAAATAAATTGCAACGCTTTCGACAAAAAACTATCGGGCACCAACTCGGGTAAAATTTTGTGCCTTACTCGAGCAAAAAACTCTGTAAAGAAATCATTTCCTACCGGCACTCCACCTTCGGTAAAAAATTCTACCAGTCTTGACGACTCTATGATTTCATAAAGCGACTTTGCAAAAATTAATCGCAATGCATCATCTTGCTTCAAAATATCAATTGCCTCCTGCAATTGCAATGCCGAGTACTTTGAATTGCTGAATGTGCCGGGGCGCAGCGCGCGAACAAACAATGCAAACGATTCGATTTTTTGTTCGCGGGTGTAAGCAAGTGTAAACTGTTGTAGAATTTCCTCCATTGTTGATGCCGAAAAATAAGAGAATAAATGAATGAAAACAGTTTGCCACAACAACAACAGTATAAAAAACAAAAAAAGCCGCCCCAAAAAACTGGAACGGCTTTCTTGCCTATGGAATAAACCGATTGCTATTAACTCAACTTAATTTCGCTCTTGCCTATCAAGTATCCATTTTGCAGCAATTCTACTTTGTACACACCCGGGCTACTAACATTTTCACCCCAGTAAAGTGTTACTTTTTTGTTTGTATTCTGCCAATCAATATTTGCTTTCTGAGTGTACAAAATAGGTGTTCCAGATTGCGACTCGCTCAACAAACCAGATCCCATGTCGTTTACTGCAATAGTTTCGCCTTTGGGGTTGATGATGCGTACATAAACACTAACATTGCCGGCATCAAGCACCTGATTCTCGCCCGTATCGAAACTAATTTTTAGAGCTTCGGTATTCTTTGCTTTACGCACCTTCATATCTTTGCCGTTGTTGCGTTTTTTTACAGCATTCAACTCAATATTTGCAACAGGAAGCAACGAAGCAATTTCTACCTTTTTACTCAAAGTATTGTTTGTATTGTTTAGCGAAGCGGTCAATTCTTTTTCTGTAAGCAACTCATTCGATAAGGTCGAATTTTCTGCCATCAACTGGTCGTTTTGCTCATGAAGTTTTGTAATCTGCGCATTCAAATCGGCAAGCACATTTTCGTATTGTGTTACCAACAAACGGGCTTCATTCAATTCTTTGTTCGTAGCCTTGCCCGATAATATCAACGATCTTATTTTTTGCTTCTGAATATCAATCTCTGTCTGTTTATCGGCTACCAATTTATCGAGGTCGGCATTTTTGCCTTTAAACAAATTCAATTCATTCTTCTTACTTTCCAACGAATCGCTGAGCGAAAGCAACTGACCTTGAAATGTGTTGTTTTGGTCGAAAAACTGTTTGCTTTGGGTTTTTACACTTTGATATTCGTAAACCAAAATACCACAGGTAAGTGTCAGTAAAGCAAACATTCCAAAGAAAAGACTTCTGCTTACAGTTTTTTTGTTTGTCGTTTCCATAACTATACATTTTTGGTGAAGTAGCAATCAATACATACGCAACTCTTTTTGATTTATGAGTATTCAACGCGATGGCAAAAAATTTATTGTGCAAAAATATTTCACCTTAAAGAATCACGCTCTTAATCCATAGTATTAAACACATCTGTTTAGTGTTGAAATCATTTCCGGCTGCACATGTTCAACACAACTATTTTTAGCGCATGAATTTTTTGGAAGAACTAAATGATGTTCAACGCGAAGCTGTTGTAAACTCCGATGGACCAACCCTAATTGTTGCAGGACCCGGTTCGGGCAAAACCCGTGTACTTACTTATCGCATTGCGCATTTGTTGCAGCAAGGCATTAGCCCTTACAGCATTCTTGCACTCACTTTTACCAACAAAGCATCGGAGGCCATGCGCCAAAGAATAGAAACTATTGCCGGAACAAATGCACGTAGTTTGTTTATGGGCACATTCCATTCGGTGTTTGCAAAAATTTTGCGCGTAGAAGCGCAACGCATCGGCTTTCCTTCAAACTTTACCATCTACGACACCGAAGATTCGCGCAGCTTGATAAAAACAATTATTCGCGAAAAAAATTTAGACGATAAAATCTACAAACCCAACCAGGTTCAATACAGAATTTCATCGGCAAAAAACTCGCTTATTTCGCCCGATGATTACTTGGTAGATGCAGAGTTGATAAAAGAAGATCGCGAAATGCGCAGACCCGAAACTGCAGCTATTTATAAAACATATAGCGAGCGATGTTTTAAAAGTGGTGCAATGGATTTTGATGATTTGCTATTGAAGACCTACGAAATTCTCAACACATTTCCCGATGTGTTATACAAGTATCAGCACAAGTTTAAGTATGTTTTAATTGACGAGTTTCAAGACACCAACCCTTTGCAATATGCTATTGTAAAGCGCATTGCCGATGTGTTTCAAAATATTACTGTGGTGGGCGATGATGCACAAAGCATTTATGGTTTTCGCGGTGCTACAATTGATAATATTTTGAACTTCTCAAAAGACTTTCCCGACCTTAGTGTTTTTAAGTTAGAGCAAAACTACCGCAGCACACAACACATTGTTACTGCTGCAAACAAGTTGATTGCAAAAAATAAAAATCAGATTAAAAAAGAGATTTGGACCAGCAACAACGAAGGCGAAAAAATAAAGGTAGTACGCGCACCCAGCGATAACGAAGAAGGCAGATTTGTTGCCGAGTCAATAAAAGAACTTAAAGAGCGCGAACAATTATTCAATAGGCATTTTGCAATTCTTTACCGCACCAATGCACAGTCACGGTCGTTTGAAGAAAGCTTGCGCAGGATGAATATTCCATACAAAGTGTATGGCGGTATGAGCTTCTATCAGCGCAGAGAAATAAAAGACTTACTGGCATATCTTAAACTCGCCATCAATCATTATGACGAAGAAGCATTAAAGCGCATCATCAATTATCCGGCACGAGGCATTGGGCAAACTACTATTGATAAACTCACCATTATTGCCGCAAACGAAGGCAAGCGAATTTGGGATGTATTGGAAACTATCGCTTTTAGCGATTTTCCTTCGCGCACCAAAAACGCGCTGGAAGAGTTTGTGTTGATGGTAAAAAGTTTTGAAGCCATGAGCAAAGACCGCAATGCGTTTGAAGTAGCGCAACATGCCGGAAAAGTTACCGGCTTGCTTACCGAGCTATACAACGATAAAACTGTGGAAGGCGTGAGCCGCTACGAAAACATTCAGGAATTGTTGAATGGTATTAAAGAATTTGTGGAAGAAGATGTGGTGCAAGAAGAAGATGTGGATGCGCTACCTATTGATAAGTCCTTGGGCACTTACATGCAAAACATCACATTGCTTACAGGCGATGAAAAAGACAAAGACAACATTGATACCGTGAAGCTGATGACGATTCACAGCGCAAAAGGTTTAGAATTTCCGGTGGTGTATGTTGCAGGAATGGAAGAAGGTCTTTTTCCCAATGGGCAATCACTTTTTAGCCTCGAAGATTTAGAAGAAGAGCGCAGATTGTTCTATGTTGCCATCACACGTGCAGAGCGTAAATTGTTTCTTACTTACGCTTCTACCCGTTATAAATTTGGCAGTTTACAATACTGCGAGCCAAGCAGGTTTTTGACAGAAATTCCCGAAAACATACTTTCGGTTCATGGCGATTTAAAACGCGAACAAGCAAAGCAAGTAGTAAGCCGCACGCTAAGCGTAAAACCAAGCAGCAGCGCACCCAAACCAACTATTGTAAGCAACGAATCGTTTATACCTGATGATGCCAGCGGCTTGCAAACCGGTATGGAAGTGATACACGAAAAATTTGGCGAAGGCAAGGTAATTGCCATGGAGGGCGCTGGCACAAATCGCATTTCCACGATATTTTTCGAGGGCTACGGCCAAAAGAAAATAATGCTAAAGTTTGCGCGGTTAAAAATTTTAAAGCACAGTTAATACCACTTTCTAAGAGCTCTTTTATTGCAGCAGTAGTAATACTGCGTATGAAAAGATCTATTCACCAGCTATAATAAAAAAAGCGCCCAAGCTGTTAATCTTGGGCGCACGTTGTACCTGTTAGTTTTTCAATTTTCGATAGGGTGTTGGTTTAGTGGTTAAAAAATTGCGATTCGCTGATTGACCGTACCTGATAAATCTGAGAAAAGCAGTATCGTTACTATCATCATTTGAAGTTCTATTTTCAACTTTCTACACAAAGTGTAAAAGAGCCAGTGAACTTCTTGTGATAAAAAATTTTACAATGCTGGGCAATGACCCGGGCGTGGTTTTTTGCGGAAACAACCTTGGTACATCAACACTACTTCCGGGCCGCCAACCGAGCCTGTAGCCGGCAATAGTTTCGATACGTTGATGTCGTAGCTGAAACCAAAAGTGAAGCCTTTGAAGTCGGCACGAGTAGAAACAATTACTGCATCCACAGGACCGCCTTTTGTATAAAACAAGCCACGGTATTGCGCACCAAAATAGATAGCTGTTTGATCGCTTGGAATGTTGCTGAGCTTCATCTTTACGTTTGCACCAATGTTATACTGTTGCGATGGTCCTTGTACCAATGCCATAAAGTGCGGAGTGATGGCCAACTTGCGTGTAATATACAACTGAGTACCGCCATGTATGCTGAATTTCATATACAAGCGCTCGTTTACATTCGATGCATCGGTAGTGTTGGGGTAAAATGAAATTTTAGGTTGATTCAAATGTGTTACAGAGAAACCAAGATAAAAGTTGTGATCTTTTTTGGTAAGCGCGCTGAAGAACAAACCAAAACCTGCATCGCCAAACATAATTTTTGTTCTGCCGAAATTCTCGCCAGGCAAATTGGTGTTTACAGAACCGGTGCTATTATCCCACTGCGAATCGAAAGTAGCTTTTGAAGCATCAATGCCACGATAGTTGAAGCTGCCTTGCAAGCCAGCACTTATACTCATGGTTCCTTTGCGGTTTAGCATAAAGTGGTAAGCGGCATTCAAATCTACACGGCTGGTATTGAATTTTAAATCGCCTGCTTGGTCGTAGAAAAAACTGATGCCTGCACCTGCAAAACTGTTGTACTTGGTAATTTTACCTACCGTCATATCGGCTGTTCCCGCTACTGTAGAGTAAGTATTCAAACCGCTGATGTTAGTCCACTGTGTGCGAAAGTTTGTGCTAACACGATAATCGCACTGGTTAAGACCTGCCAAAGCCGGATTGAGCAACAACGGTGCCATGGTGTATTGCGAGAAGTGCACATCTTGTGCTTTTACCCCGCCCGCCAATAGCAATATCGCGGCAAGTGTTTTAATTTTTGTGGAGAGATTTTTCATTGATACAAGTTTAGGATTTTTAAAATGTTTCGAGGTTAAATTTTTGACTGCATTTTTTAGGTTATTCATAAGTGGAGAGTTTTATTATTTAATTAAAGTGATGTTGCCTTTTCCTGTCAACAATTCATTGTTCATGCAAATGATTTCATATACGTAAACAAACACACCAGGGTTCAACTCTTTTCCGTTCATGGTTGTTCCGCTCCAAGTAGCTGCCGCAGAATTTACCGGAGCATTTTCGGTAGAGAATACCATAGCACCCCAGCGGTCGAAGATGCGGAAGCTTTTCACTTTAGAAATTCCCGATCCGCGAATAGTGAATCCATCATTCAAACCATCACCATTAGGCGTAAATGTGTTTGGCACGTAGATTGGGCTTTCGCCACAGCTTTCAAATACTGTGATGGCAGCAGAATCTGTTTGTGTGCAAGTAACACCATTCATGCTGTAGTAGATGGTAGCATAGTAGGTAGTGGTTGCTTGTGGAGCCGCAGTTGGGGTTAAGCAATTGTTGCAATCTAACCCTGCTGCCGGAGACCAAATAATGCTATCTATTTCGCCACCTACTTGTGCTGTGATGTTGGTATTTACACCCAGCAACAGTTTATCTGGTGTAGCTGTTACTTCTAAAGGAATTTGTTGAATCACATCAATTCTAACAGTATCGCGAGCCGGTGCGCAAGCTCCGTTTTTAGCTTCCAACACATAACGTATTGATTGGCTTGGGCGGATGGCAATGCTTGGGCTGCTTGGGTTGTTGATGTAAGTAGAAGGACTCCATTCTAATTCTGTGAAAGTGCCTGTGGCATTGTAAACAACAACCTCACCTTGACAGATAGTGGTATCACCCGCGTTGATGCTTACTTGCGTAGGCGCATCTACTTGAACTATTTGTGAGAAAGTATCTTTGCAACCAAAGTTATCAGCTACAACCAACGACACCGGATAGTTGCCTGCTATGTTGTAGATTTTGCTTGTATTGCAATTGTTACTAAAGTTGCCATCGTGATATAACCAAGTGCAAGTTGTTAATGCACCAGTACCCGGAGCCGACTGATTTAAAAGAACCAATGGCGAACCTTGGCAAACTGCTTGTGCAGTAAAGTTAGCTTGTGGAATACTGTTTACCATCAAACCTTTTGAAGTTGTAGCACGGCAGCCGTTGGCATCTGTTACTACCAAAGTAATTGTTTTAGCATTTGCTGAAGTGTATTTGTGGCAAGCAGGCGATTGAACATTGTATTCAACACTACCGTTGCTATCCATATCCCAAGCGTAGCCAACAATTGCACCATCTCCTGCCACCGATGCATCTGCAACTGTTACACACTCATTCAAGCACAATGTTGAATCATCAATGCTGAATACCGCTGTTGGGTTAGCATTTACACGGAAGTTACTAGTTAATGTATCGGCACATCCTTTAGCATCTGCAACAATCAACTGAATAGGGTAGTTGCCTGCAACGCTTCCTACTGTGATAGTTGGATTTACTGCATTTGAAACTGCCGGAGTTCCTGTGCCGAATGTCCAAGCATGCGATGTTATAGCATTTGAACCTTGAATAGCATTGCTAAAGAAAGCGATAGTGCCGCCTGCACAAGCATTTGAATCGCTGTAAAGTGCTTGAGGCAATGAGAATACAACAACTGGTTTTACAGTATCGTGCATACAACCGAAGTTGTCGCTTACATGCAATTTAGCATTGTAAGTTCCGGCAGCAGCATAGGTGAACTGTGCAGCACCTACATTGTTTGAAGTATTAACACCTGCATTAGCTGCATCGAAATCCCAAGCCATTTTATCAATAGTGCCCGAGCCATTTACCGCTGCTGCAGTAAAATCAGTTGCTGCACCGGCACACACTTCTGTTGAAGTGAAATTAGCTTTTGGATTGCTGCGCACAAATACTGCAACTGTTGTATCGTCAGAGCATCCTGCATCGTTAGTTACAGTAAGTTTTGCCGAGTAAGTGCCAGGAGCAGGATAAGTGAATGCAGTAGCAGAGTCGGTGCTTGTTGCAGCGCCAGAACCAATCAACCAATTGCGGCTGGCAGTGATTCCTCCA
Source organism: uncultured Chitinophagaceae bacterium (assembly GCA_964650845.1). Classification (GTDB taxonomy): domain Bacteria; phylum Bacteroidota; class Bacteroidia; order Chitinophagales; family LD1; genus UBA7692. The sequence continues at coordinate 14,031 of CAZYXR010000038.1, read as the reverse complement.
AACAAATCCGATACATCAGAAAGAGTAGTGGCATTGCCAAAACAAACTGTATCTGCTTTTGCAATTGCAAGTGGTTTTACACGCACACCTACATTTTGAATAGTATCGTCAGAGCATCCGTTATTGTCAGTAACAATCAAGCGAACACTGTATGTGCCGGCTGCTGCATAAGCATGAGAATGACTTGCAACAGTTGCGCTGTTTCCATCGCCCAAGTCGTAGTTGTATGAAGCAATGTTGCCGTTAGTGTTAGCACCGTTGAAAGTAAATTGAGTTGCAGCAGGAAAACAAACTGCATTTGCATTGAAGCTGGCGGTTACAGTTGCCACACGCACCAATACAGTGTCGTGTCCAATACAACCGTTTGCATCCATTGCAGTTAAAGTATATTGTTGGTCGGCAGCAGGCGAAGCAAAAGGCTGGCAACTGTTAGGGTCGCTCAAGCCTGTTGCAGGCGACCACACACAGCTAACACCACCTGTGCCATTTAATTGAGCATAAGAACCGGCACAAATTGTAGTGTCGCCACTTCCAACGGCTGTTGGCAATGCGTTGATAGCAATAGGCAATGTACCAATACCCGAGCAACCAAAGCTATCAGTTACAGTTAAGGTAACAGTGTAGTTGCCCGCAGCATTGAAGGCTTGCGAAGGGCTTGCAACAGACGATGAAGCGTTGTTGCCAAAATCCCACACCAATGAAGCAATGCTGGTAGTTGAATCAATCACACTCACATTAGTAAACTGGATAGTTTGAGGCACACAACCCGATGAATCGTTTGCAGCAATTTGCACACGTGGCGAAGCATGAATATGCACCACTTGTGTTTTACTCATACTGCAACCCAAGTTGTTGAACACAGTTAAAGTAACATTATAATCGCCTGGCTGAGTAAATACATGGCAAGGATTTTGAGTTGTATCGGTAGAGCCATCGCCAAAGTTCCAAGCCCATGAAGCACCCGAAGTTCCTGGTGTAAAGAACATAGTGTTATCGGTAAAGCATACGCTTCCTGAATCGCACACATTGTTTGTGAAAGTAAAGTTTGTAGAAGGCGTGTCAATAAGTACCGGTACTGGTTGCAACAACACATTACATCCTACGCCATCGCTAATCAACACCTGCGCATTTGCAGTACCGGAAGTGCAGAACTGTACTTTTTTGTTCAATACAGTTGGATTTGCAAAAGTGCCGATAGGGCTTATTGGAGGGAAGTTGAATGGTGAATTTTGACCATCTAACAACACCGCCTGCACAGCACCAACTGTGCTTATGTTGAATTCAACGCTATCGCACGGGCAAATACCCGGTAGCGGAGCAAATGTCATAGTAGCAAATGGACCATCTACATGAATTGTATCTTTTATAATTGTTGAGGTACAGCCATTATTTGTTCTTACTGTAAGTTTTACAGGAAAGAAACCTGCATGACTATAGTAGTGATTAGGGCTTTGTTGGTTTGAAACCGGTGTGCCATCACCAAAATCCCACTCCCAAAAACTCACATCATTCAAAGAAGAGTCGGTGAACTGAACATAGAATGGTGGATTAGGGCATGATGCATATTTTTGACTTGAACTATAATTTGCAATAGGGTTGTAAACATGTATGGTATCGCGCAAAGTATCGCGGCAAGTGCCAGTTACATCACGAATCACCAACATTACAGGATAACTACCCTCGGTGTTGTAAGTAACCGCAGCATTGCGCGTAGTGGCAGAAGCCGGAGTACCACCCGGGAAGTACCAGTTTTGCAATTGATTCAAGCCTTGAGACTGGTTTACAAAGTTGTTTATTGAACCGGTACAGGTGCTATCGTCAAAAGCAAAGGCAGCAACTATTTGGTTGGCAGTAATAAGTTTTGAAATTGTATCGCTGCAACCATTTTCATTATATGCTGTTAAGCGAACACGGTATTGGCCAACAGTGCTGTAGTTGTGGCTTCCATCTACCACACTATCTGCCGGTGTGCCATCGCCATAGGTCCACACCGACTGAACGATAGTTGATAAACCACCAGTAGAAGTATTTGTAAAATTCACTTGATTAGGAATACAAAACACAGTATCGCTAGCTGTGAATCTTGCTCTTACCGAAGTGATTTTTACAAGATTAGGTTTGGTAATAGTATCGCGGCAACCTTTGGCATCTGTGTTTATCATTGATACACCAAAGTATCCCGCTGCATTATATGTGTTGTTGGGTGTAGTTATGGTGTGTGCGCCATTGGAATATGTATAGCCATTGTTAATATTAAAATCCCAACGGGTTGCAGTTTTGCTGCTTGATGTATTTGTAAATATAGGGCGGAAGTTAGGGCAACCAACCGTATCGCTTACAGTAAAATCTACATTCGGGCAAATAACTGTTGTTCTTTGTGTTTTTTCGTGCACACAACCTGTTATAGAGTTAAATGCAGTAAGCTTAACATCGCAAGTGTCGCAACCTGTATAAAGCCTTGATGTGTTTAAGAATGGAGAAGTGCTTCCATCGCAGAATGTCCAGATGTATGAAGTAGCTTCAACAGTTTTATTGGTGTAGTAGTATTGTTTTCTATTTGAACAGTGAGCTGAGTCGGTAAAGTTTGCGGCTGGTCCATTTACTTTTATCGGGTTCATGCAAATTGAATCTGAACGGCAGCCATCTTTTGAAGCAATTAAACATGGAGTAAAATCGCCCAAGTCTTTGTAGATGTAACTAACAGTATCTACAAGTGTGCTTTGTACAGTACCATCGCCAAAGTGCCAAATCAAAGTATCAAATGCACTTCCGTTCCAATCGAATAAATTTGGAAGCGCTTCGTAACAAACTGTGGTTGGATTAACAATAAAGTTTCCGGCTGGTTTGTTTGAAACACGAATAGTATCTCTTATTGTAGCAGCACAACCCGAAGCTGTTGTAACTTCCATTACCACCGGGTAAACACCTTGCGTAGCATAGGTAACAGCCGGAGGATTTTTGCCTGTTGCCGAAGGAATAGAACCTCCGGTAAAAGTCCAATTGACACTAATAATTGAGTCGGGCGAAACAGTGCTATCAGCAAAGGTTACGATATATGGAGGGCATCCTCCTTTTCCGCTTTTATGAAGTTTTGCAGCAAGTTCTGTAATTCTTACATGATTGTTTTTGGTTGTTACGGCAGAACAACCCATAGCATCGGTTACTGTTACAGAAACGCTTTTATTGCCGTAAGTAGTGTAAGTTGCATTTAATGAAGAACCGGTTTGCGCTGGCAAACCTGTAGTAGCCCATTCGTAAGTACAAGTTGGACAGTTTACATCTGGTGTTGCAACCGAAGTTGCCGGAACAATGCAATGGCGAGTTTTATCAACCGTAAAGTTTGAGTTTGGTGGTGAGCCAACTGTGATGTAGGCCGTAGTGCAAGATGTATCTGCACAACCACCTGCAAAAGTGGCAATCAAACATACATTGTAAACGCCTTGCGCAGTGAACGTGTGGTTAAGCACGTTGAACAATGAAGGAGAGCCGCTTCTTGTTACTACCACATTGTTTTGGTCATCAGTAACTATCCATTTTAAATTAGTAGGTGTGCCGTTGGTTTGGTTGGTAAGCCTAACTCCCAATGGCGCACAACCTTGTTTAGTGTTGGCGCTGAACTTTGCATCTGAAGGCTGACCTACAGAAACATAATTTTGGCGGTTTAAGGTATCTGAACAGCCTGTTACGGTATCAACTACTACAAGCATTACATTGTGTGTACCTACTCCAAATGTGTACGAGTAATTTTGGTTGGTTGTAAACTGTTGTTCAATACTGTTTACGTACCATTTATATTTTACGTTTGAATTTTGTGCATGTGCATTGAAGTTTACAGCATGTGGTGCCGAACAGCTTTGTGCATTGTTTAATGCAGTAAAACTTGCAACTGGTTTTGGTGCCACAACTATTGGCGCGGTCCAAGTTGAATCGGCAAAACAGCCGCATGAGTTTTTAACGTAAATAGTTGGGCGGTAGTTTCCCGGGTTGTTGTATGTGGTAGAGTAAGTGCCACAAGCAGGAAAAGTTTCTACGATACCGTTTTTGTAGTCAATGGTTACCGTGTCCATAGTGCCGCAGCCCGAAAGTGAATTGCAAGCAAAGTTCACATTCAATGGCGGGCAACCACCCATGGTTGAAAAGTTGAATTTAATAACCGGACGAGCCTTTACCCGAACATAGTTCGATTTCTCAACGTAGTCGCATTCGCCCAAGCGATTGCAAGCATAAAGCGAAATGGTATAACTGCCAGAATCAACCAAGTTGGTACCTATGGTTGTTTTGTTGGTATTGTCCTGAAACACAGTATCGCCAACGGCATCTGTTATCACCCATTTTCTTGCCACAATAGTGTGGTTGCTGGTGGACGAGTCAAACAATAACACAATGAATGGCGAGCATCCTTGCGTGGTCAGCGCTTTAAAATCTGCGTTGGTGGTGGCGCTAATTTTATTGGCGAATGTCATCACCAATGCTATCAGCATTGTTCGGAAGAGGTTTTTAATTTTCATACTTAACAGGTACGGTACGTTTACAAATCGCAAATCGGTGAAACCACTTTTTTGCTTACCCCACTTTACGAGGTAGCACCTGTTTTGTTACAAAAACGCTCGTTATTTTATTGCTTACATCTTACATCAATACCGCTAGAACCATTGTGTGAAAAGGCTTTCATGACCACAATAAAAATGTTTAATAAGGGGAAAAGTGTTTTGAAAAAGTGTAAGAAAATCTCCTTTTTGTGATGATGCTTTTACAAGTAGCCAACAATAATGTATTGAATTTTTATGCCCCGAAAGCGTATGAAAACGCATGAATAAAATCGAGACTTCACGCTCAAGTTTATACCAAATAACTCACCAGTTTATGATGTTACAGTCTAATTTGATACTGTAGAAAACAGCAGCTTACCTTTTGCAAATACCTTTGTAAGCACAGTAAGCGCAGCGTTCTGTATCGGGTGTTTGAATGAATGGTTGCTTCTCGTCAAATAGTTCAGCAAGCAATGATTGTAACTGCATTTCAAAGGTATCAATATGCTGTTGATGGAGTTGTGTATTGCCTTCAATGCACAAAGAATCGAATCCGTTTTGCGGTTGTTGCAACCAATAAATACCCGAGTGAATCGGCAACGTAACTTCTGGGTGCGACTGCAAATATGCCCAGGCATAAGTAAGTAGTTGAAACGACTTGGCAAATGCAGGATTGGCGGTAATAGTTTCCAAATTTTCTTGGCGCAAACTCACTGCTCCTACTTTGCCGGTTTTGTAATCGGCAATTGATAAAATACCATTTTGCAACTCTATTCTATCGGCTGTGCCTTTTACTTTCACTTGCTTGCCCAACACATCAATGGTGGCTTCCAACTTTTCTTCTAAACCAAGAATTTTCACTACTTGTCCGGTGTTTGCGCGCTCAATTTCTGCTTCCAAAAACATATCTATCATTTTCAAAGCAAGTCTGTATTGCAAATGATTGCGTCCTTGCATCAAACTTTCAGCATCAAATCGCTCTTCAAAACCTTTTATCAGCAATTGCTCAATCCGCGAAGTATCGTTCTTTATTATATGCAACCAATCTGCGGTAAGATTCGCTCCTGTTTTCTCGGCATATAATTTTTCAAATACATGATGTACCGCAGTGCCCAAAGTGTTAGTTTCCATACTTTCTTCCACCTCGTCAGGCTCTTTTAACCCTGCTACATAGCGGAAGTAGTACTGCAACGAGCAATTCACATATACATTTAAAGCCGATGGCGAAAAGCCTTGTTCGGCATTTTTGGCAAGCCTTGCTTTGATGGTTTCATTTTTTTCTACAACTATTGGCTCCGTTGCTTTTTGCTTTGCCGGAGCAATAGAAAAAACCTCCTCCTTAAATTTTATTGCTTCATTATTTACTGCAAGCTCGTGTTGCAATTGTAAAATATAGCGACTCGGCTCTCCACCGCCCATTCTATCGCCTTCGGTATCATATAATAAGTATATGCTTTTGGCTTGATGAAAAAGCCTGTAAAACAAGTAAGCGGTAATGGAATCCTTTTCGCGATACGAAAACAAAGCCTCGTTGCGCAATGGGTGCGGAATGTAGCTTTTGCTGCTTTTGCCGGCAGGCAATGTTCCCTCGTTGGTCGAAAGAATAATTACATTGTCAAAATCTAAACAGCGCGACTCCATCAAGCCCATTATCTGCAAACCAAGTGCGGGTTCACCCTCGAACGGTACACGTGCATTGCGCAACTCGTCAATAAACAAACTGCGTAGTGAGGCGCTGTCAATTTCATTTTCTTTCAATTGATTTTGCAACGATTTACATACAGATAGAATTCTGTTTAAAAACTCTACATCAATCGCGCGTTCTTTTTTAGGATAGAAGCTTTCAATAAGTGTATTGGCAGCATCCTCAATCAGCTTTAAATATTCGCTGCTTTTTTCGGGTTGAAAAAGTATGGCCAGAAAAAGATTATGGCTCTCCCCTTCTGTAAACTCATTCAACAGCTTTTTTGAAACAAAAACAATATTGCGCGAGCGCACTGCAGCTTCTAATTGGTAGCACTTGGCTTTACTCAAAAACACATTTGCATAAGAATGTCGCAAAAGTGCAAGCAATTCTTTATAGTGTATTTTAGGCTGCTTGCTTCTTTTTGATACCCTTTGGGAAAGCTCATGCAGCCTAAACAGTAAAAGAAAAAACTCTCCAGCAAGCGAACGTGCAATAGGCAGCCCCATCGTGATGTTGTAGTGCTTAATTTTTGCCGGAAGCGACATTTGCAGCGGCATCAACAATTTTTCATCGGGCAGAATAATTGCCGTGCGCGAAGCATTTTCATCTGTAATATCCAATCGGTTGGCAACAATTTCCATGGCAGCCTTTACCTGCCCCATGTTTCTTGCT
>CAZYXR010000038.1:0-7075 GCA_964650845.1 uncultured Chitinophagaceae bacterium | reverse complement strand
CACTCCTTAAAGTACTTTCTGAAAAACAAGCCCGCTTCCTGATAGTTGTTTTTTACGTAATACTCATCGGCATCCCAAATTGCTTTTGCTTTGCCAAGCTGATGAAGATGCTTAATAATAAACTCCTCCGAGTTGGTCAATCCATTAAAACCAACAAAATAGAAGTTAGAAATGTGTTCGGCTAATAACTGAATATCATCTGCCACCTTGCGAAACATCATGCCGATGTTGCCCTTTTGCTGTGCCAGCAATTGTGTGCGCAACTGTGTGTACATTACTTGAAAACGCTCCCAAAATTTCAGATAATCAATTTGCGAAGCGTTTAACTCTGTTGCCGGCTCATACACTTTTAGCGATGCAAGGCTGCGCAATTCGCGAAAAAACCAATCTTGCTTTACAAGATGTAAATCCATTTCTTCAAAATCGCTGCACAATGCCCTGCCCTGTGCCAAAAAAGTATTGATGTTATCGCCACCGCCACTTTCCAAAAAAATTTTGTGCAGCATCATCACCTGCTCAATTGGCTCTACTGCCTGCAAAGCCGATTGTTGCTTCACCCAATCTGTAAAAGTTATCATTTCGGGCAGCCAAATGGTTTTGCCCGTTGCTTCCATTGCCTTGCGAAAAAAATAACAAGCGCGGTGTGTAGGTAAAACAACCGTAACTCCACTCAGGTTATCGCCATGTGTATCTAATATTTCCGCAGCAGTTTTTTGGAGAAAGTTCATAAATATCTAAGGTTGCTCACACACAGCAAAGAAGCCGCAAATTGGTAAATTTTTATGCAACTACTTCAATGGCATTTTTTTGCAGCCCAACGCTTCTACCGCTATCCCAGCTTCGGGTTTAATGGCGTGATTGGCGTGAAGTTTTCGTTTTGAGTTTTGCGCAACACGCTCTTTTCTTAAAACACCTTGTTTTTTCTGCCAGGCTTGTTTTAATGCAGTTTGTAACTATATTTGAAACGCAGTCGCAATTTTTTTTACCAACAATCTGCAAAAACCAACATTTGGTTTAGGTTGATTTGCAAAACCATTTTTTATGAATATCAATGTTATTAAATTGTTAATAATGGGGGGGGTAAAACGCTTTTTCTTCTCGCGCTTATATCCGCATCTACATTTGTAAAAGCGCAAACAGGAAATTGCGTATGTCTGTATGATATTAACCTTCCTAATGCTCAAAGTCCGGTTGGTTGCAAAGGTGCAAATGATGATGAATACTATGTATGCCAAGGCGAATCGGTTAATCTAACTATTTTTGAACGATGCCAACAGAACGGACCTCCTGTAATTGTTACATATAGCTATGCTTCAAATTATACACTTCAAATATTCAATATGAATACAAACCAAGTGGTAACCAACCTTACCGTACCTTTAGGCAGTCAGGTAAATCCCCAATTTGCCGTGTACACTTTTAATCAGGCAGGGCGTTTCAGAGTTAGAAACATTACAGCAATACCCAATAGCGTACCATGTGCCGAAGCAATAGGAGCTTACGAGTGGTATATAAATGTAATGAGTACCACACCCACCTTTACCGCAACACCTGCAAACTGCGACAAGATTTATAGCTTCAATTTTACTTTCCCGCAATTTGCCTCGCCATGCACAACCAACCTTACTACACCCTCTGTAACTTGGAACTTCGGAGATGGTGTTATTGCCACTTACAACGGAGGTAATTTTAATACAGCAATAACAGGTGTTGCAAACACCACCGGAACCTTCTTAAACCCAACACATACTTATACAGGAGCTTACGGAACTGCCTACACTGTTACTGCCACAGTAAACAATGGGCGATGCGGCAATCGCACTGCAAATCAAACATTCACTATCAGACAGCCAATAGCAGTTTCTATCAATTCATTAAACGAAGGCTGTGCAGGTAGTCAGCTTGCTTTATCTACCAGTAACAATGCTGTGCAAACACCTGTGGGTTATGCCTGGAGTGGTCCAAACGGCTATTCTTCTTTTGTGGCAACTCCTTTAATCACACTTCCGTCCCCCCCTTCATCTTATACCTACAATGTTACAGTTACCGATGGGCGCAATTGTACAGGAGTTGCATCCAAGCAAATTTCATCAATAGGTTGCTGTAACTCACCCGCAGCGTTATCTTACAATGCTGTAACTGCCGATGGGTTGCTCTTTAATCTTTTAGATAATAATGTTATTCTTCTTCAAGACTATCTATCGGGGACTATACAAAACATAAATACACAGTTTATTTTTAACGGACTTCTGACCTTAGATAGAAACCTCACTTTCATCAATTGCCCAAACATAACATTTGGTCAAAACGGTGGAATTGTTACCAATGGTTACACGTTAACAGTAACTAATTCAAAGCTCTATGGTTGCAGTCCTGCAATGTGGAAAGGCGTGCAAATTAATAACGCTAATGGTTATGCTAATGTCAATCTCTCTGAAATTCGGGAAGCAGAGCGAGCACTCTGGAGCACAAATGGCGGAAAAATCACATGTACTAATTCCAAACTTTATTCCAATTGGGTGGCAGTTAGGGCAGATCAGTTCACCCCTACCTTCCAAATCGTGAGAACCACTATTGATGGTCAATTCGCTCCGATAAAGACCACCTCTTTAAATACATTTAGTTCAAACAAAGGAGATGTTGGAATTGAGTTGAATAATGTTCAAGGTGCATCACAATTGCTTATTGGAAGCAATCCTGCTAATGATGCTGACAGGAACACATTCACACGATTAAATTGTGGTGTAAAAGCATCAAACAGTAGATTGCGAATTGATAACAACACTTTCTTTCAAATCAACTCAAGCTATGGCTTAGATTACCACGGCAAGATGATATTTAACCGAACTCCTAATAATGTAACCGGCTTGCCATTCACCAATTTTGAATTGTACGTGGGCAATGCAAGTATTGCCAATGCAAATTATTTGTATGAAGGAACTACCGGTATAGACCACTCAGGGGTAGCGCATGTAGATATTCGCAATAACCGCTTTGCAGAATCAAATCCATTTGCAGAAGGTTCAGCAGGATTCGCAACAGGTTTAATAAAAGTTGCTTCAAACACAAACAGAAACATCAATGTGATGAACAACTTCAGCCGTGGAATAAGCAATATTGGTTATTGGATTGACAACTGCTCTGGTTCTAATGTTCAAATAACTGGAAACGACTTGCACTTCATTGTTCCTGACAATCCTCCTGCCTATGGTTTTTATGGCATTTATGCAAACAACTATAATCCCAATGGCACAGGCAATTTTATTAGAATTGAAAACAATGCTGTTCGCAGAGCACATTTTGGCATCACAACATTCAACACTATCAATACCAGAATTATAAATAATTCTGTTTCCATTCAGCCACAGGATTATGGCACTAACTTTAGCACCTGCACTTGGATGGGCATTCAAACGGTTTTTGATAACAACAATCGTATAGAACGCAATTTTGTTCGGTTAGAGCCGGGTGCAACACTCCCTGCTTTTGACAACAGCGCAACCACCAACAGAAAAGTTATTGGTATCAATACAACACTTGCGCAAAGCCTTACCAATGTGGTTTGCGACAGTGTGGTTGGTATGCACATTGGTTTGGCAGGTTTTAGCGCCAATGCGGGTGGTGTACCTATTGTTACCAGCACTTTCGAAAACTGCCGCACGGGTGTAGCTTTGATTGGCAGCGGTGCCACCATCGGCAACCAGGGTTTCACCATACCTGCATGGAACCTGCACCGCACCAACGATAACCGCTTCATCAATTGCACCAACCATCTTGGTGCCTATGGTGCCAATGCCAGCGGGCAAGTTTGGTATCTGCGCAACCCCGACCCCACAGGCGGCTTAATGAACCCCATCACCAATTGCAGCAATCCAAGCAATCCGGGACTCATACAAGAATTTCAGGGACTTCCTCCCACAGCCCCTTTTTCTGCCCAATGTCTAACACCCAATCCGATTCTTGCCGGTTGCGCAAACCTTACCAACCGCAGAAGCGAGAATGAATCTGTTGAAGGCTTAGATATTAGCTGGTACGAAAAAGTGGCGCAAGATTCGCTTGAATTTTCTGAGTTTGAAGCAGAAAACCGCCTTTGGAGCAAAACGCAGTTGTATAATCTTTTATCCAACTACCCCGACCTGCTTTTTGCAAGCCAAATTTTAGATACTTTTTTCAGCAACCGTGTCAATACAACCTTTGCACAATTAGACGAGGTAAAAAAGGCAGCAGGTGAAGCAGAAACCGCCACCGAACAAACTGCGCTTTTAACCGAAAACGCATCGGTAAAACCTGCCAACACCCACGAGCAAAATCAGCAAGCTGTAAACCAATTGCAACTCAAATACTTCAGCACAGGCGATATGGCTTTCACTAAAACCGACAGCCTTCTGCTGCGCAGCATTGCCGAACAATGCTACCTTACAGGCGGACCCGCAGTGTTGCAGGCACGCAGCATGTATTTTAGTTTGATAGGCACAGTGGATAACAGCTTTGCAGAAAACTGTATTGCACAAACGGGTAGTTTCAAAAAAGAACAGGAACAAAAAAAGGCTTTGCCAATAGCAGCAAAGCTATATCCCAACCCATTAAATGCTTCTGTTTTGAATGTTGAATTACCTAATAGCGGAACAATTGAAGTTATCTCCGCTTTTGGGCAAATTGTTTTTAAAACCAATGCCAAAGAAGGTTTGAATCAATTTCAGATTGAGAATATTTCAAAAGGGAATTACATTGTAAAATCTGCTTATGAAAACGGTTCTCATGAATTTCTAAAATTGATCATTACCAAGTAGATGAAAGTGCTTGTTTTCATATCAATTTTAATTTGCGGCTTGAGCACCTCGCTCAAGCCGCAAATTATTTTAAAAAATCCAAGCTTTGATGGTCCAGTATGTGATCCGGGTTGTGAAGTGTATTATTGGAATACTTGTGATAATTGGTATGCTCTTGTTGATTCTGGATATGAAGACGTATATCCTCGTAAACCATTTGATGGGTATACGTATATTTTATTAGCCCCAATATTTATTCCAAATAATCGCTTGACAGCATCTTTTATCTCCCAAAAATTAGATTGTAATTTAAAAAAAGGAAAGTCCTACAGAATCAGAATAATGGCTTCCAGTTACAGGAGTATTTATTTAGCGCCAACAGATACTGCATTTTTTACAATAAACTTAGGAGACGATAGTTGCAGTTTTACTGAAGAACTGTTCAAATCGAATTATATAGATTTTGAATGGTCGGAGGTAAACATTATTACAATTCCACCTTCAAAAGATTATTCATTTTTTTTTATTAATTCTTACGTTGATACATCACGATATGTCCCACTAAGTACCTATTGGCCCCGCTTACTCTTAGACGATTTATCCCCCATCTACCCCCACAACGGCAATGCCGTTTATATCCAAAACATAGCAGACACCACCATAGAATCCGGAGCCTGTGTGCAGTTGCAGGCTGCCGCAGACATCACCACTTACGACACCGTTTTCTGGCTAAAAAAATACCCTGTGCAGGATGGTTTCAGAACAGACACCATCCGCAATACTTTTACCTTAAACGATTGCCCCACCGCCTCCACCACCTACATCATCGCCCTGCGCGATAGCGTTCCCGATTGCGCAGGTATTTGGTGGAGCTACGATACAGTGAGGGTAACGGTAAACACGGGCACGGTTGTCGCTCCCCTCTCCACCAGAGAGGGGTTGGGGGTGAGGTTGTTTCCTAACCCAACAACCAACACACTAACTATCCAAACCGCAGACCACCACATACAACAAATCAGCATCTGTGATGTAACAGGAAAAAGTATTTTAAGTCAACAGATGAAAGAAACAACTCAAACAACAATCCTGCTCCAAGGTGTCATCAATACAACAGGAGTATATGTAGCAGAAATCACTTTCACCAACGGATTAAAGCAGAGAATTAAATTTTTAAAACAGTAAAAAATCATGGTCATCATTTAATCAAAAAAATCATGGTTCAGACAATTTTTGTAAAAGGCAATTATCGTTTACCGACAAGTGATAGTTTGATTTTGCTGAATTTGGCAAAGCAATGCTACCTCACCGGTGGCCCTGCAGTGTTGCAGGCGCGTAGCATGTATTTTAGTTTGATAGGTACAATAGACAACTCTTTTGCCGAAAACTGTTTTGCACAAACAGGTAGCTTCAAAAAAGAACAGGAGCAAAAGAAGATGTTGACTACATCAGCTAAATTGTATCCTAACCCTTTAAACGCCTCAGTTTTGAATGTTGAATTACCGCAAAGCGGAACACTTGAAGTAATATCAGTTGTTGGTCAACTGATTACTAAATCTACGGTGACAGAAGGATTAAATGAGATGAATTTATCAAACATCTCAAAAGGTAATTACATAGTGAAAACCACTTATGCTAATGGAGAAATTGATATTCAAAAATTAACCGTCACCAAGTAAGAATGAAAACTTTTGTTTTCATATCAATTTTAATTTGCGGCTTGAGCACCTCGCTCAAGTCGCAAATTTTATTGAAGAATCCGGGCTTTGATGGTCCGGTTTGTGACCCTGGTTGCTATGTCTATGACTGGAACACTTGTGAAAATTGGTATGGTCTTCTAGATTCTGGATATCATAGTGATGGTTATCCCAACTCTCCTTTTGAAGGAGAAACTTTTATTGGTCTTGCTCCAATTTTTTCTCCACCCGGATACAACAATTTACCTTCATTTATTACCCAAGAATTAATCTGTAACTTAAAGAAAAGTAAAACTTACAGATTCCAAATAGCTGTTTCAAGCTATAGAAATATTGATATTAGTATTCCACCCGAAGACACCGCATTTTTTCTTATTAAAAGCGCTAACGATAGCTGCGGTGTTAATGCTACGGAAGAGATGTATCGCTCAGCATACTTAGAATATGACTGGCGAAAGCTAAACATCACCATCACCCCCAAACAAGATGATTACAACTATTTTATGATATACACCTATGTGGATACCACCCGCTCATTGCGCCCAAGCTTCCCTCGCTTAGGCGGATTCAAGTTTCTAATGCAACGCTTTAGCGAATATAAAAAAATGGAAA
>CAZYXR010000037.1:10120-32357 GCA_964650845.1 uncultured Chitinophagaceae bacterium | reverse complement strand
GATTTAGAAAATATCCCTAATATAGCACCCCGAAAAAAACAGAGTAATACATAAATTAAAAGAATGACGCGTAGAATACTCACGGCATTGGCCTTAGCCACAGCATCATTAACAAGTGTTGCACAAGACATCCACTTTTCGCAGTATTATGCTGCCCCTTTAACATTGAATCCTGCTGCAACAGGAGATTTTGATGGCTTGTTCAGATTTACAGGTATTTACCGCAACCAATGGTTGGGTGTATCTAATGTAAAACCTTTCTTTTCAACACCTTCGGTTGGTGTAGATTTTGCACTTTTAGATGACAAATTTGAAGGTACTAAAATCGAAGGAAGTAAATTGGGTGTTGGCTTGCACTTTACCAACGACCAACAAAACGAAAGCACATTCAGTACCAACCAAATTGGCATCAAGCTTTTGCTAAAAAGAGAGTTACTATCGGCTTGGGTATTCAAGCGGGAGTGTTTCTTAAAAACCTTAATAACTCAAAGTTCCAGTTTGGTTCAGGGTTTTTGCCAAATCTTGATTACGATCAAAATCTTGCGGGCGAAACTTTTACAAGCGATAGACTTACTCGTTTTAATATGAACGTTGGCTTAAATGCAAACTTCATTTTGCTTAAAACTTTGAGCTTGAATACTGGTTTTTCGGCAATGAACTTGACTCAACCAAAAGAACAATATTTGAGCAGCAGCACAAATGCAAAATTGCCATTGCGCTTTCAAGTAAATGCTGGTTTACAAGCAGATATTAAAAGGGTAGTTTTGTTACCAGGCTTCTTGTTTCAAACTCAGGCCAAAGCCCACGAAGGAACTTTTGGTTTAACTGCCGGTATCCATGTGGTGAATAAGCCAGAAGACAAAGCAACTTTGTTTTTAGGTTTGTGGAGTCGCCTTAACACCGGGGTGAACAGCACGCTTACTTCGGCAATTATACCCAAAGCAGGTTTTGAATACAAAAAAATTAAAGTAGGTTTTGCTTACGACATTGGTTTAGGACCTATTGCTAAAGATGTGAAAGCTGCTGCTTCTGGTCGTGCGCCAAATGCATTTGAGATTTCATTGTCGTACATATTCAAACCTGTTACACCTAAAGAGTACAACTGGTTGTTCAATCCAAGATTCTAATTCTACTGTTTATTATTTATTAAAATTATACTGTACACTCAGAAAACTAAGCCTTAGACATGAGATTACTTATTCTCGCATTTTTATTGCCACTTTTTGTTGTAGCACAAGATGGTGGTTCAGGACCAAAGGTTCAAAAATATCCAAATGCAAAAACGGGTAAAAAATACCGTATTGCAAAGGCGCAACTAAAAGCCGGAAGTTATTACAACGCAGCCGATTATTTGGAAGATGTTGTGGAAGCTAAGCCGGAAAAGCTTGCTCGTGTACATCAATTGGCAGACTTAAACCGCTTTTTGCGCGATTACAAAAAGGCTGAGCAATACTATAAAATGGTATTGGATAAAGATGCCGGCAAGTATCCTGAAGACAACTTCTATTATGCACAAATGCTAAAAGCTAATGGCAAGTACGCAGAAGCGAAAACCAAATTTCAAGAGTTTTCAAAATCGAAAGATGCCGAAGACTATCCTGCATTGCGCAGCGCGGCAAAGGCTGAAATTGCAGGATGTGATACAGCACTGGCTTTGATTGCAGCGCCTACAAAAATTAAAGTGGTTCATGAAAATGAAACCATCAACAACCCTTTGCAGGATTTTGCGCCAAAACCATTGAGTGGCAATCGTTTGGTGTATTCAGCCTTAAAATCTGATACTGCTGTAAATATTGATTTGGCTAAGAACGATTATTTTACAAGTTTGTTTATAACCGAAAAGAAAGGTGGTGTGTGGAGCGAACCAACTGCTTTGCCTTCTCCGCCAAACGATAGCAAAACCCACGTAGGTAATGCCGTTTACAACAAAGATGAAACGCAACTTGTTTTTACAAAATGCGATCAATCTCAATTAAGTGTTATGCTGTGCAAATTGTATAGCTCTAAAAAAGAAGGTAGCGGATGGAGCGAAGCAGAGGAATTGAAAAACCTTAACCGCCCAGAAACCAGCACTACACAACCAGCTTTTGGGAAATCTAAAGATGGAAAAACCATTCTTTATTTCTCTAGCAACCGTGGCAATGGTGGCGACTTCGATATCTATTATTCTGTATTGAATAATGATGGCTCTTTTGAAGCTCCTCAACGCTTAGGCAACGAAGTGAATACTGCTGGTGATGAATTGTCACCTTCGTATAACGAAGCTACAAGCACGCTTTATTTTGCATCAACTGGTCATCCTGGCTTGGGCGGTTTAGACGTTTTCAAAGTTTCTGGAACTCCAGGCAACTTTGGTGCAGTAAGCAATCTTGGTGTGCCAATAAACTCTGGTGCCGATGATTTGTATTTTGCTTTAGATGATAAAGGCGCAAAAGGCTTTATGGTTTCAAACCGCGAAGGTACATCGTCTCAACGCGGCTCTACTTGCTGCGATGACATTTTTAGTGTGATAATTAAAAATGATATTTTCTTGAAAGGGATATTTGTAAAACGCGATGACCCTACTCAAACACCTGTTGCAGGAGTTGATGCGTCTCTTTATAAAGTGGATGGCAAAAACTTTGAATTGCAAACTAATGCACTTACAACTGATGCGCCATTCATCATGCCTTTAAAGCGCGGTACTTCGTACAAAATGAACGGTACCAAAGATAACTTCTGGCCTTCAATAGATAATTTCTCTGTAAGCGAAGATGAGGATAGTGATACTATAACCAAAGTATTTTACATCGATCCGGTTTTGAAAAAGAAAATCAAAATCGAGAATGTTTATTTTCAATTCGACAAGAGCAACGTAATTGCATTTTACAGTGTGAAAATAGATTCTGTTCTTTCTTTGTTGGCTCAAAACCCAGGTTGGTTGGTTGAAGTTCAAGGACACACCGACTCAAAAGGTTCTGATGCTTACAACGATAAACTTTCGCAACGCAGAGCTGAAGAGGTGAAAAAATACTTGATTAAAAATAAACTTGCTAAAGAGCGTATCGTGGTTAAAACCTTTGGTAAAAAACAACCATCGGTTGCCAACGAATTACCTGATGGAGCTGACGATCCGGAAGGACGCGCAAGAAACAGACGTGTTGAGTTTAAAATCATAGTAGATAGACCAGATGATGCACCTGAATTTGAATATGGTGGCGAAGTGGTACCTGAGGTGAAAACAGGACCTGGTTTTACTACTCCAAGTAAAAAGAAATAAGTAAAATTTTAAAAGGGTGGCTTTAGCCGCCCTTTTTTATGAAACATGTTTTAGTAGAATATGAATAACAAAATTTGCTTTAGTGTTTGTGTCGTTATTGTTTTGACGCTTTCGGCTTGTAAGTACAAAGAACAATGGGAAAAGATAAATGTAGATAACGAGTTTACTATGGAAGTGCCATCGTGGATGGAAGAAACCTCGGAGTTGAAAAAGGGTGCGATGGTTCAATATAGAAATCGTTTTCGCAGCGTTTATGCCATTGTTATAAAGGAAAAAGCCGATACCCTGCCAAAAGATTTTGGCACTTATGTTGCTGCCAATATTGCTGTGCTGAAGAATGTACTTACTAACCCGGTAGTTTCAGATTCTGTAGTGGTGGAGTTAGATAATCTTTCGGGTGTACGAGCCGAGCTTTATGGCAATATGGGAGAAGAAAAAATTTTTTACACGCATTATTCATTGCAGGGAGCCAAAGGCTACAATTACCAAATTTGCGCATGGACAAGAGGAGAGGAGCGCAAGTTGAAATATAATGACGATATGAACCGCATTATTGCTTCTTTTAAGCAATTGTAGTTCGTGTTGTGATGATGCGCATTTGAATGCTTTGTTACTGCATCATTTTCTTCATAAAATCTTCTTTTGCATCTTTTGTCAGCGGCACTTGAAGTCCGTTTTTCATTTCAATGTTTCCGCCTTCAGTTTTATTATATCGAAGAACTTGTTTTAGGTTCACGATAGAGGATCGGTGCACCCTGAAAAAATGGGAGTTTGTAGTTAGCATTTCATCGAATTCTTTGATGTTTTTGCTGGCAATTATTTCTTGCCCGTTTGTCAATACAATTTTGGTGTAAGCTCTATCTGCCAGCAGTGCAATTACATCTTTTAGCTGAACAAACTCAATGCTGCCCGATGTAGAAATGGCAATGGTTTCTAATGTTTTGTTGTGTTCGCTGTTGCGAATTAAATTTAACTGCTTGTTGTAAACTTCCGGCTGCATGGTGCGCGCTGTTTTTTTTACTGCATCAATCAATTGGTCAATATCAATTGGTTTTAATAAAAAGTCGATGGCGCTTACACGAAATGCTTGCAAAGCGTACTCGCTGAAAGCAGTTGTGAAGATGATTTCAAAGTTTACTGTTTCAAAAAAATCGAGTAGCTGAAAGCCCGAATAGCCGGGCATATCTACATCTAAAAACACAACTTGAGGCTGCTGTTTTTGAATTGCCAAAACTGCTTCGGGCACATTTTTGCAATGCGATAAAACGCTTACTTGCGGGCAATATTCATCAAGCAAAAGTTGAAGAATGTTACGCGCTTTTTCTTCGTCATCTACAATTATTGCGGTTATTTTTTCTTGTATCATTAGTTATCTGTGGGTAAGGTTATATGGACTTTAGTTCCTGTTTCCAAAGCATCTTCATCTAAGTATTTGAACGAGAATTTTTGGGTTGTTAGCTGGTTTAAAATGTCAAAGCGTTTTTGTGTTGCGGAGGTTGAAAATGAATTGTGATTACTTCTGCGTTGATTGATAATTGCACTTGCTTTTCGCCCAATACCATTATCTGCAACCATTACTTCGAGTATGTTTTTTGCTTCATTAAAAGTGAAGTTAAGCTCAATTGTTTTGCAGCCTTCTTTGTGCATTAAACCATGTTTTACGGCATTTTCTACAAATGGTTGAATTATCATTGGTGGAACTTCTAATGTATGTTCATCTACATTTTCGTTTGTTTCAATATTATATTGAAAAGAAGTGCCGAAACGTAAGGCTTCTAAGGCGAGATATTCATCAAGCATTACTATTTCTTCTTTAAGCGTGATTGTTTTTTTGCCGCTTGCGCTTAAAATGTTTCGCATCAATTGACTGAATCGCGCAAGATGTTTGTTGGCAAGGCGTTTGTCGCCCAAAAAAAATATTTCTTGAATGGAATTGAGAGCATTGAAAATGAAATGCGGATTCATCTGTGCTTTCAATGCTTTCAGTTCACTTTCGGTGTGTTGCAATCGCGCTTCGCGCAATTCGGCTTCGCGTTTTTCGGTTTCGTATTTTATGCGCAGTGCTTCATTTTCTTTTGTCTTTTCGGTATTCAGTATTTCTAATTTCAAGCGAATGAAATCTGATTGTACCTCAAAGGCTTTTTTGTAATCGCCCGATTTGGCATATAGTTCGAGCATGTAGTAATACACTTGCACCAACTGGTTGTTGCTTATGCGGTTTTTGCGTAGTTCAATTGATTCATTAAACAGTTGTATTGCACTGTTAGTGTTGCCGAGTGCGGTTTCAATTCGGCCAAGCCGATAAGTAGCAGTGCCAACATTGAATTTGTTGTTTAATTTATGGCTAATCTCAATATCTTTTTCGGCTGCTTGCTTTGCTTCTTCAAACTTTGATAGCTGAAGATACACCGTAGAAAGGTTGCCATAGCAAATGGCAATTTTATGTTCCCAACCACAGTTTTCAGAAAGTGTTATAGCTTGGTTCAAACATGCAATTGCCTTGTCGAATTCTTTTAACCGATAGAAAATATTGAACTGGCACATCAGGTTATCGGCCATTGAAATATTCAATTGCAATTGTTGAAGCAACACAAACGATTCGGTGAAAAAATTTAATGCTGCATTGTGGTTGCTAAGAATGGTGTTGAGTGTGCCAAGGTGCATCAGGCTGTATGCTTGCCAGTAAACATGCTTGTGCCGGATAGCTAAATCGAGTGCTCGGTAAATATACTCTCCAGCTTTATTGGTATTGCTTTCAGAATAAAAGTGATAGCCGTACACTGCAAGTTGTATATCTGTTTCTACGTTATTAATGCTTTGTGCAAGTGCTTCGCACTGTTCAAAAAGGATGTAGGCTTCATCTTTTTTTTGTAAAAAAGCACATAGCACAACTTTTTGCAATTGAGCAATAACGAGTGTTTGTGTAGAATTTATAGCGTTGCATTGCGCAATGGTATTTTCTATAACAACTTCGGCTTCTTCAATTTTTTGCTCATTCAGCATTTGTTCGATTTCGAGCAATGCAATCTGCAATAGAAATTCGCGATTCGTAATGGTGCTATCGTTCTTTATATCCTCAATACATTGTTGTAGTAGATGAAGATTTTGGTGCGCGAGGAAAGTGAGTTGCCAAACTGCTTCAGTAAATTGTTTTTCCGCAACGAGTTGTTTTATCTGCTGTGTAACTATAGGGTAAGGTGATTCGGTTTGCAATTTTGCCATTGGCTCGCAATCTAATTGATTAGCAAAAATTCTTTTTCAAAAAAATCATTCGTCAATCCAAACCGTGCTTTCGTGGGTGATTGCTTGTGCTTCGTCAAATGGGTGAAAATGCTATTAGCACGCACAACACTTTTGCACTTAAACAAAATCAAATTTTATGAAAAAGACTTTACTCGTGGCTATTGCCGCATTTGCAATGCTTGGCGCGCAAGCACAATCTCCTGTTGTTAATTACAGTTTTGAGCAGACCCTTGCCAGCACAGGCTCGGGACCAAGTTTAACCCACAACACCAACCAACCAACTTATAGCGATAATGCGATTGGCAATAATGGTGTTTATTCGGTGTTCTTAAACCTCGAACATCTTACAGCTAATTTTGCAACGCCAAGCAACCTAACAGGTTACACCATTAACTATTGGGTGAAATTAGGCACAAATGCGGGCTACAATGTGGCGGTTACCAACTTGAGATTGATAGAGACTACAGGCTCTTCATCTGTTTTTTCGGGTTCGTTTTTAACTGCTACCAATGATAGAAGAAGACCTTATTTCGAGATTTACACTTCTACAAGCAACGCATCTTTATTCAATACATCAGATACTTTAGATGATAATTGGCACATGCTTACTTTTAAATGGAAAACCGATAGTGCATTTATATTTATTGACGGAGTGGAGAAATTAGCAGTAGAAGCTCCGGCAAATTTTGTTGAAAGTAATGAAATGCTAACTGTGGGTGCATTGCGCAACAAGATTAATGGAATAGATGGCGCTCAATCGAGGTTTCTTGGTTCTATAGATGAACTTCGTATTTATGAAACAGATTTAAGCAATGCAAGTATTTTGAGTTTGTATAACACTGGCAATATTGTTTCGAGTATCTATAATGTAACCGATGATATAAAAGTTGGTATGTATCCTAACCCTGCCAACACTGTTTTGAATATCAAAACATCGGAACATATTGTAAAAGCAGAGGTTTATAATATGATGGGTAGTTTGGTTCAAGAAGAAGGTGGCACTATTGAGCAAATAAATGTTGCTGACCTTGCACGTGGTGTGTATGTGCTGCGTTTAACTACTGAAGATGGTAAACAACTCGGTAGAAAATTTACGAAAGAGTAAACAGTGTTTTTAAATAGTAAATGTAAAAGTGTCCCGCATCTTGTTTAGGTGCGGGATTTTTTTTGATGCCTTTGTGAACAAATTTGATATGCGCTAAAACTTGTTTCGTAAAGCCAAAACAGACTTTGGTAAGATGCACGCGCTCCTTCGTCAAGCTACGCAAAAATGTTGCGTTATGGAGCAGACTTTTGCGCGCAAACAAAATCTATACAACATGAACAAATTAGTATTACTTCTATTAGCAGCGATTACAAGTTGCTGCACAATTGCACAAGTGCCTACTTCGGGCTTGTTAGACTATTATCCATACAATGGAAATTTTAGGAGTGTAAATAGCATCGCTCCCACATTCAATAGCCCAATATTTGTGCAAGACAGATTGGCAAAACCAGCCAATGCACTTTCTGTCGGAAGTAATCAGGGAAGTGTAAATACTCAGGTTGCGTATATGCCACAAGGAAATGCTGATAGAACGGTTGCATTCTTCTTTAAACCGCTGCAAAGCGCTACAAGCCTTCATAATATTTTCAATTATGGAGTTGGAGTAAATACCTTTTCAGTTTATTATTTAAATGAGCAAATAGTTGTTACGAATGGTACAACAACAATGGTTCATCCTTTCCCATTTAACACAGCCTCCTGGAAGCACATTGCAATAACACACACTGCCGGAGCTACAAAGATTTATATTGATAGCTTTATGGTGATGCAAAGTGTACTCACCTTTAACACTAACAATAATGTTTGCAGAATAGGCTACAGTCCCGAAACAACACCGATTGGTAACGGAGGGTTTGCATTTGATGAATTAGCGATTTACGATAGAGTATTAACCATGCATGAAGTAGGCAAATTATTTACTGCCGAACGGAATGGTTGGTCAATATTTCAAGGACGTGCATCGTATATATCATCGGGTAATGCAGCAAATGTAGCAATGGTTAGATATCCCGGACCCGACCAAGCTTACAAGTTGAACACTACCACAAATGCCTGGGATGTAATTGGTGCTGCTGTAACGAATTTCAGACAAATTGATATTGCTAAAGATGGTACAATATGGGGAAGAAGATCTTTTCCAAATCCCTCCAATTCAAACCTATCTAAATACAACAGCGGTACCAATTTATTTTCTAATGTAACAGGTGTGTTGGATAACATAGATGTGAGAGATGCAACATACGCAGTGGGAACAGTGGGCGCTACAGGAAACAACATCTTTTACAGCAATGCGCTAAATCAATTTGCCAGCTTCACCGGATTTACAGCCAGCTATGTATCTGTTGGTGCAGATAGCGCACTCTATGCTTATGCTTCAAACCAGATATATAAGCATGATGGCAGTAATAATACCTGGGCTGCAGTTGGTGGAGCTTTGGCGAATGTGGTGCAGATATCTGTTGGTGATAACTCGAAAGTTTTGGTAGGAAGATCGGATGCGACACTATGGTATTTGTCGGGTAATACATGGGTGCAAAGCACTACCGCACCGTTGCAGGTAAGTTGTGTTTCTATAGCCAGCGATGGAACAATTTATATCACAGATGTACGTGGATTTATATTCAAAACTACTTACTTAAAACTTACAGGACTTACTTGTAACCTTTCAAACAACACGATTAAAAGTACTTTCCCTTTTTGCAGCACGCAAAGAGATACCTTAACGGCACTTGCTACTTCTACAGATGGTGTGTTGAGTTATCAATGGCAAAAGGATGGAGCTAATTTGACCAATTCGCAATTCTTTTCGGGTGTAAACACCCCGCAGTTAGTCATCCAACACAATCCGAGCTTTATTCTTGATGGTACTTACCGGGTGGTACTTACCGTATCGTGTACCACCGTTGATACTTCGCAGGGTATAGTAATATATTATCCACGCACTGATGTGCCAACAGATAATACACCTCCTAACAATTTAAGTGTTTGTAGTGGTGGCTCAACTATGTTGTTTGTCAATAATTTTGGTAATACTTTTTGGTATGATTCGCCAAACGGAGGTGCAATTTTAGGCACCGGCACTTCATTCAATACAGGTGTATTGAATGCCAATAAAGCATTCTATGTGCAAAATGATTCCAGTTCATTTTGTACATTAACGCGACTTGCAATTCAAGTTACATTGAAGGCTGCTCCAACAGCGGCAGTTTCGCCACAAACTCAAACCATTTGCCCAGGGAACTCTGTAACACTTACTGCCAGTGGGGGTGGAACCTATACTTGGAGTAATAGCTTGGGAAGTGGATCTGTAAAATCAGTATCGCCTGCAACTGCTACCACCTACACGGTTACTGTTACAGGTGCAAATAGTTGCACTAGTACTGCATCAAGCACCGTTAGTGTGGGAGCAATTCCAACAGCTGCCATCTCTCCGGCTACAGTAACAGTATGTATTGGATCGAGTGCATCGCTTACCGCAAGTGGTGGCACATCTTATACTTGGAGTAACTCAGGTGGAAACAATGCACAGGCAATTTTTTCGCCAACCACAAATACTACTTACACAGTAACTGTTACCAATGCAGATAACTGCTCAGCTACTGCGTCTCGTTTGGTAACTGTAAATGCAAATCCACTAATCAACAGTGTTACGGCAACCGCAGATACTATTTGTGCTGGAACAACAACCTCATTAACCGCTAATGCCACAGGAACATCCTTGTCGTATTTGTGGAACAACGGTCATCAATATCAAACCAATCCGGTTTCGCCAACAACTACAACAACATATACTGTTACCGCTACTGCTTTTCCATCGGGCTGCTCGGCTACTGCTTCAAAAACAGTAGTTGTGAAAAACTTGCCGCTTGCCACGATTAGCGGCAACGACAGTATTTGCCCCGGTTTATCTACCACACTTACCGCAAGCGGTGGCAGCACTTACATCTGGAGCAACAGCTTAGGCAGCGGTGCTGCAAAAACTGTTTCGCCTACTGCAAATACAACATATACTGTAACCGTTGTGGGAACAAATGGTTGCAATACTACTGCATCAAAAACAGTTGTGTTGCATCAGGCTGCTAATGCCAATTTTGGGCAAAGTGTTTTTGATTTATGTTTGGGAAATTCAGTTACACTTACTGCGGTAACTAATCAAAACCCTGCCGGTTCAAACTACCAATGGAGTACTTCTCAAACGGGCTCATCAGTTTCTGCTACGCCAACTACTACTACCGTTTATACACTTACTGTTACCACACCAAAAGGTTGTGTTGCCAGCGATAGCAGAACAGTAACTGTACATAATGTAACTGCTGCAATTAACGGCCCAACAACAATTTGCAATGGTACTTCTGCCACATTAACTGCCAGTGGAGGTGGTGTGCCGGGCAGCTACCAATGGTCGAATAGTTTAGGTATAGGAAGCACTAAAACGGTTACTCCTGTTAGCACTACTACTTACACTGTAACTGTAACGGGCGCAGGTAATTGCACCGCCACAGCATCGCAAACGGTGAGTGTGCAAAGTGCACCAACAGCAACTATTTCGGGCGCAACTGAAATTTGTGCGGGCGAAAGTGCAACACTTACCGCCAACGGAGGTAACACCTACACTTGGGCAAATAGCTTGGGTTCAAATGCAAGCATCACGGTTTCGCCAACAACCAACACAAGCTACCAAGTAACAGTAAGTATTGGCGCAAACTGCACGGCTTCGGCATCGCATAGCGTAACGGTAAAACAACCTACAGCAAGCACCTTGAATGAAACAATTTGCTTTGGCGACAGCTACACTTTCAACGGTGAAACACTCGTGCAAAGCGTTACTCGCAAAGACACACTTGCCAATGCAGCAGGTTGCGATTCTATCATAACACTAAACCTTACGGTGCTGAACAAAATAGAAACCACCATCAATGCTCAAATATGCACGGGGCAAACGTATGACTTCAAAGGTCAGCAATTAAGCCAAGCAAATACTTACTTAGATACACTGCAATCAACACTTGGTTGCGATAGCTTTGTAACCTTACATTTAGTGGTAAACAGTTTTGTAGCAAGCAGTGTAAATGCCTCAATTTGTGCAGGCGAAAGCTACACCTTCAATGGTCAGCAACTAACAGTAGCCGACCAGTATCTTGATACCTTGCTTTCATCGGGCGGTTGCGATTCTATTGTAACCCTTACATTGACGGTTAATTCTTTGCCAACCCCAACTATTACCCAAAACGGCAATCAACTTTCTACACAAACATTCGCCAACTATCAATGGCAGTTGAACGGCTCTGACATTAACAATGCACAAGCACAAAACCACACAGCTACTGCAAACGGCAACTACACTGTAGAAGTAACCGATGCAAACGGTTGCAGCAATACATCAAGCGCAGTGAATGTTACGGGAGTGGGCATAGAGGATGTAAGATTAGGTGATGTAAGATTTAAGATGTATCCGAATCCTGCAACAACAGTGTTGAATGTTGAGTGTGATGAAGAAATAGAATCGATAGAAATAGTTGATGTTATTGGTCGCGTGTTAGTCAATCAAACTAAGCTTTCAACTCTCACCACCCAACTCTCAACAGATTTTCTTGCAGAGGCAACCTACTTTGTACACATCAAAACACAAACGGGCAAAACAGCCGTTAGAAGTTTTGTAAAACAATAGAGCACTTTCATTGTCTTGGATTTTGTTTCAATCCCGCTCATCGGCAACGAGGGCGGGGTTTTTTATGTTAGAAGTACCTTGTAAGTTCAATGCCGAAGGCTTTTGAGGAGCTATATTTTTACACTAAACCCGATTTCGTAAAACAAAACAGGGGTTTCGTAAAACGGACAAAAAATTTTGATTGCGGCACAAGATGTTTGCGCCCGAACAGAATTTTACGTTATGAAAAAATTATTATTAGCGGCAATGGCGGTAGCCGTAATTTTTACCGCACAGGCGCAAATTCCCACAAGCGGATTGGTCTATCATTTTCCTTTTGATAATTCAGGAACTGCCGCTGTGGGAACGGGTAGTATCGCTCCTTATAGCAGTACGACCGGAGTGCAGGGAGGAGCAATACAAACATCTTCCACAACTTCATCAGGCGCATTACCCAACCTGCCTTCGGGAACAAGTGCGAGAACTGTTTCGCTTTGGTTTAAAAATACAGGTGCCTCTTTTGCAAGCGAAAACATATTCCGTTATGGCTCAAATTCCAATGCCGCCACGTTTGGAGCGTACTTTAACCTAAACGGCTCTCTTTCTTTTCAGGGATTCGGAAGCGGTAATGATCAAGTAATCAATAACAGTACGGTTTCGCTGAATCAATGGCAACATTTGGTAATAACATTGCAATCGGGTCAAATCACAGTGTATCTGAATGGCTCTCAAAGACACACATTTTCAAAAACTTTAAACACTGTACTGGGGAATACGTTTCACGTAGGCGGCTTTACGGGTCAAATAGATGAACTGCTGATATACAACAGGGCTTTAACAGCACAAGAGGTATTAAACGTATATAACAGCCAAACCTGTATAGTTCCACCCGTAAATACCACTCCGTTAAGTAATTTGAATATTTGCTCCGGTTCATCAACCACCCTGACTGTTCAAAGCGACTCTACTGTGAGGTGGTATGATGTGCCGTCAGGCGGGACCGAATTAGCAACAGGTTTGTCTTATACTACTCCTGTACTAAATGCTACAACTTCTTATTATGCAGAAACCGGAACAGTGTGTGTTTCGGCACGTTTGAAAATCACTGCATCAATTGCCGACAATCTTGCAACCGGACTAAACAATTTCTGGACAGGCAATGCACTTGACACAAAAAGAGATGTTATCAAACGAGTGGTGTTAAGCTCAAGCGGACCTACAGAATATGGAGCAGACCGTTTCGGCAATGCCAATCAGTCTTTACGTATTGATTCATCACATTTAGGACGGTTTGTTGTTCCAATAGCCGGTTGGGCTCCGTCAGTCAGCAATATGTCAATAGCTTTTTGGTTTAAGTTTGATACGCTGCCTGCCGGTGGAACAGGCAAAACCGGAATATTAGGCACCAATAACAACATACCTGTGATGCTGTTGGATTCTGCGGGAAACATCCTTTTCAACCACCAAAATTCATTGACAAACGTGTCGCACGTTATACCGGCTCAGCCAAACAAATGGTATCACATTGTATATGCCCGCGCTGCTAACACTCAGGAGAGCGCATTGTATATTGATGGTGCTTCAGTATTTACTGCAACCGATAACACGGTGCAAAATCCATTCGCCTTTTTGGGGTTGATGACCCAATCTGCCCCGTCTGCCTTATACCCGCTTAAAGCAAGTTTGAATTTTGACGAAGTTAGAATTTACACCCGCACCGTCAATGCTGCAGAAGCAGCACAATTAGCCGGTTTTCCGCATTTTACTTCTGCTTTTTTCCCCGCAAAAGAAACTTGCTCGGGAGATTCTCTTCCTGTGAATATTGCCTTGAGCGGATCGGGATACAATTATCAGTGGGTATTTAATGGCAACAATGTTGGCAGCAATACACCGTCATACACCATACCAAGCTTAGTTGCGCCCGACACTGTTTTATCAGTTACGGTAAGCAGCGGTTGCATTACGCATGATTTCCCGATTACCGTAAAAACCGGATTGAGTGCTCCGGCAGTTGTGGTTACGCCTTCGGTAATCAACCCCAACGGAAACCAATACTTAGCATGTGCAGGCGACAGCTTGTTATTAACGCCCGTAGGAAGCGGAAATTTACAATGGATAACCATTGGTGGTTTTGCTCCTTCAACGCCAACTTTCGGTCCTATTTATGCTAAACCCACAGGTATTCCTGCCGGAACACCAACAGGCACTTTGGTTTTCAGAGTTCGTTCAGCTGGCAATGGTTGCCAATCGCCAATAAGAGATATTTTTGTTACCTGGCTTGACTTCACCAACTTTGATTTGACGCTTGATGCGAGCGGTTATTTGTCTCCACCAAACCTTTCTTTTATTAAAAGTGTGAAATGGTTTTTCAATGGCAATGATGTTACAGATGCTACCAACAGCGCACAAATGGTGATTTATTTAGACGATCATGGTTTTGGGTCATACACTTGTGAGGTGACCACTTACGGAGATTGTGTTTTCACAAGCAATGCTTACGTTCATCAGGCAGGTAGCGCTCCGCAAATTACCGCACAACCAACAGCAAGCGCTTCGTCAGCTTGTGCCGGTGAAGCTGTTACGTTAAGCGTTACTGCAACAGGCAGTAATCTTTCATACCAATGGAAAGAAGGCAACACCAACGTGGGCACAAACAGCAATACTTATACTACAGGTGCGCTTTCAGCAGGAGCTAAATCATATTCGGTGGTAGTAAGCAATGGTAACGGCAGCGTAACATCAAATACCGTAAGCGTAACGGTGCACGCTTTGCCGCAGATTTCGCATCAGGTTACGGGAACACAAAATTGTCCTGATGTAACAATCAATATAGCCGATGCAGATTTTCCCGTTACGCTGAACCTGTCATGGGGAAGCAGTTCGGGAACTACGGTTACGGCAAATGCTTCGCCTCATGTATATACCAATGTGTGTCCCGAAGATTACACCCTGATTGCCACTGACGACAACGGCTGCTCTGCTACAATTCATTTTACCGTTTCACCGTCTGTCGGTATCCATGAAAGCACATTGGCAGGCAGCATTTTGTTGTATCCGAATCCCGCAACAACGGATTTGATGATTGAATGTGATGAGGAAATTGAATCAATTACAATTACAGATGTTACGGGAAGAACTATCATAGCTCAATCAAAAATCATCAATCAAAAATCTAAAATTGATGTAGGCTTTCTTGCAGAAGCAACGTATTTCATTCACCTTAAAACCACTACAGGCAAAACAGCCGTTAGAAGTTTTGTAAAACAATAGAGCACTTTCATTGTCTTGGATTTTGTTTCAATCCCGCTTTCTGAAAAGAAGGCGGGATTTTTTTTACAATAGAAAACACAGTGCAGTTGAACTGGTAGAAAACAACAGATGTTTCGATAAAAAATATTTGTGCAAATTGCATGAATCTGACATTAAAAGTTTCATGCACTACGGTCATTTTTTTGCAATGTTTCAGGCTATCATCATCTTTCAGATGGCGTACATACTATTGCAATATTACTATGTGCAGAAACGAGAGTACGTTTACTATTTCAGCTATATGGCTTGCATAAGTTTGTATGCAGTATTGAAGTATGAACCACATTTAGATGTGAAAGTTTTTACGCTATTCGATACTCAGGCCGAACGGCATTTTGATCGCGCCCTGCCTTTGTTTGCTTACTTTTTATACTATCGTTTTGCACGATATTTTGCAGATATAGAGGTGTTGATTCCACGCTTGAATGTGTTTTTGAAAAAGATGGAATGGCTTGTTGTTGTATATGTGGTATTTGAATTATTGTGGGAGTTTGCAGGCCTTAGCAACCAACTGAGTGAATACATTTTTTGGGGGGTGTCAGCATTTTTATTTTGTACAACTGTGTATGTTGGCTGGTGGATTTTTTCTAAACGCAATACCTTGGTTAATATTCTGATACTGGGTGCTATTGTTGTAAATATTGGTTCGTTCATTACGGTTGTGTTACTGCATTATCAGCAATTGGGTTGCTGCAAAAATATAGACGCATTGCTACCTCTCAACATTAGTATTGTTATTGAAATGCTACTGTTTACCACAGGGTTGGCATACAAAACTAAAATGGCAGAGCGCGAGAAGTTCAAAGCCGAACAAAGTCTTTTGCTGCAAACGCAGAAAAACTTGTTGATGACAGAGCGGGTAGGGGAGATGCGCAGTGCAATTGCCAGTAATTTTCACAACGATTTAAGCGCCTCGCTGAGTGGAATTGGAATTTACGCTTCGTTGCTGCAAAGGGCAATAAAAGAGAAGCCGGAACAGGTAGAAACTCTTGCCGGGAAAATTTCGGAAAGTGCTGCAAGGCTTGCCGATTCTATTCTTGATATGGTGTGGGCGTTAAACCCTGCGGTAAGATTGCTAAGTGATGTTGTTGCCAAGCTAAAAAGCTTTGAGAAAGATGAGATGGAGCCACTGAACATTACACTGAATATTCAATGCGATGAGAAATTGAATGCGATACACTTGAACATAAAAGCTGTGCGAAGTATCTATCTAATGCATAAGTTGTTTGCCCGATTTGCAGTAAAATTTACCGGTTGCAACGAGGTTAAAAGCACAGTGTCTGCTAATAACGATTTACTGCAACTACACATTAGTTGCCAGCAACAACATCAGCCCGATTTAAAGCAAATGCACTTACTGAATCAACTGCTTAACAATGCTGCCGATGGGTTGCAAAACAAAAAAATTGAACTCCTTGTTTCAGAAAACAAAATTTGGATTGAGCTTGCATTTTCGATACCTAATATTAGTGATTGATATTGTGCGGAGTACGATAGTAATTTGCAATGAAATTAGCACAGATGCCAGTTAAAGTTTTGATATATGATGATAATGCCGACCGCAGAGAAAGTTTATCAATGTTATTGCAGTCGTATTCGCAGTATCAAGTTTGCAACAGTTATGCCGACTGTAGCAATGTAGTGCAAGAAGTAGCAGCGAACAAACCCGATGTGGTGTTGATGGATATTCAAATGCCCAATGTAGATGGCTTACAAGGTGTGAAATTGATTAGAGAGAATTTTCCTGATATTAAAGTTATCATGCAAACGGTTTTTGATGATGACGAAAAAATTTTTGAAGCAATATTAAACGGTGCATCAGGTTATATTTTAAAACGCACATCATCTGAAAAAGTAATAGAAGCCATCAATGATGCGCTCGAAGGCGGCTCACCCATGACACCCAGCATTGCAGCAAAAGTGCTTGCCCATTTTAGGCAGCAAACTCAATCAGCAATTGTAGATTATCAGCTTACTGATAAAGAGAAAGTAATTCTTAACCACTTAGTAAGTGGCTTAAGCTATAAAATGATAGCCGATAAGTGTGCAATTAGTTATCACACTGTAAACTCGCACATCAAAAAAATCTACGAAAAGTTACATGTTCATTCTGTAAGCGAAGCAGTGTCGAAAGCACTGAACGAAAAGATTGTAGTACGATAATTTTTTTTAGTTTTCAGTCGGTGAGATGTAAGATAACGACTATACTTTTTTTCCTTTTTTTTACAGCAATGCAGTTGCGTGCATTTCAAAAAGATAATGCACGTGTTGTAACATTGAATACGCTTGAATTTGATAAATACATTGAAGCGATATCAGACTTGATGTCGCACGATAATTATGATTCGGCATACCAACTTGCAACTGCTGCTTTAAGCTTTGCGGATACCACAACTTATAATGAAGGAAAGTATTATCTCCATGCCTTTAACAGCGAAATTCTATACTACAATTCATTGTTCGATCCTGCATTGAACAGTAGTTATAGAGCATTAAAGTATGCGCAGGTGTTAAACAACGATACGCTTATTGGCAGCATTCAAAATCTTATTGGTTTGGTGCTTAGTAACCTTGGTCAGTACAACGATGCCGAAAGAGAATTGCGCACAGCTATACAAATGTTGCCATTCAATCATGGCAATCCAAATCTTTCGTATCGCTTTCATGCAGCATCTAATTTGTGTGGTGTTTTTTTGCATAAGCAGCAAGCAGATTCGGCCTTGCATTATGCGCGGCTTTCGCTAAATGAAGCAAGTGCGCTAAAACGATATAGAGCCATGGCAATTGATTACTGGAATATTGCCAAAGCACATGTTATCTATAAAGACTTTGACTCTGCATTTTACTACATACAGCTTGGTAAATCAATTGCTAACGAAAGAAAAATAGCTGATGTACAGTTGTTTTTTACAGCACTTGAAGCAGACGTTTTATTGAGGAATCAACAAAAGCCATCGAGTATTGCATTGATAAAAAGTGGGATGGAAAATCTTAACAGAAATGAAGAACTTACGGTGTTTTCTAAAATTGATTTTTTAAACGATGCTGTCAATATTGCGATAGAGGCAAATGAGTATGCGCTTGCTGCGCAGGCTCAAGTAATTTTAAAGAAACTAAAAGACGAAACAGACAAGAAGCGCAATGCTGAGCAGATTAAAGTTTTAGAGCGATTTTATGCCAGCGAGAAACAGTTGGAACTATCAGAGTCGCAATGGAAAAAACAAGAAGCTGAAGCCAAGTTGAACCGCTTGGCATTTTTCAGCACAGTGGGTATTGGTATCTTTGTATTGTTGGTAATTGCGCTATTGATTTTTGTTTATATGCAAAAGCAGAACATCAACTTGCTTCGTTTAGAAAACGAAAAGAAAGCTATTGAAGCACAGAAGGAAAAAGAGAAAATTACAGCGCGAATTGATGCTGCAAATGCCGAGCGTAATCGCATAGCCAAAGAGTTGCACGATGATATTGGTAGTTCCCTCAGCAGTATTGCTATGTACACCGATATTGCATTAAGAAGTGCGGATAGTGATTATACTAAAAGTATTGAGTTGCTTAAAAAGGTAAATGAAAAGAGTAGAGAACTTACCGAAAATATGAGTGATATTGTGTGGGCAGTTTATTCAAAAAACGACACCTTCAATAACTTGGTAATGCGTATGAAAAACTTTGCTTTTGAAATGGCCGCTCCTTTAGATGTAGAAATAGATTTTCATTATCCATTTCGGTTAGATGGTGTAGTGTTGAATGCTGAACAACGAAAAAATGTTTACTACATATTTAAAGAAGCACTTAATAATGCGCTGAAACATAGTAACAGTAAGCGAATAGCTGTGTTGATGGAAGAGGTTGTAAACAATAGAATTCGTATATCAATAATTGACAATGGTAGCGGATTTGATATTGATATTATCAAGAAAAACAATGGTTATTACAACATGCAAGCCAGAGCGAAAGCAATTGGTGGTGTTGCCGTTATTCGGTCCGATAAAGAATGTGGCACAAGTGTCATAGTAGAATTTCCAATCAGTTATTGATGGTCAACTAATCACTAACATTAGTGATTGTGTAGCAAAGATGGAACTGACATTTTTGTCGGCAAAACAACGACTATGCGATACTTACTTACATACTTGTGTGTGCTTTCTGTTTTTATTGTAAAAGCACAGGAAACACCCAAGCCCGACTTAACCTTTGCCGATAGTGCCCGCAGAGCCATACCGATGTTCACCAGTCAGGCAGGCGCTTTTTTCGGTAATCGCTCACTGAAAGTTTATCCGAACAATGACATGCTTCTTGTTAGCACTACCTTGCGTGATGTACCCAATAACGACCGCGATCTTTTTACCGCTCGTCTCACACCCAACGGAAATTTGGATGCAACTTATGGCGATACGGGAACTGTTCGCATTGACTGTGGCGCACGAGTTGAATACTGCAACGCTGCTGTGCTTGCACCCGATGGCAAGGCGGTACTTGCAGGTGTTCAGCGCGACCTTTTTTCGTTGATAGATAAAATTCTTTTGGTGCGCATAAACACCAACGGCACATTGGATTCCGCTTTTGGCGGGACAGGCATTGTTGTTTCGGATGTATCGCCTGTTGCATCCATCAGCGAAGGCAGAGATGTAAAAGTGTTGAACAACGGCAAAATTTTAGTTGCGGCAAGAATTCGGATGGTGTCGGGCAATCCTGGCTTTGAGCAAGCCATTGTCAGGTATAATCAAAACGGCTTCATAGATTCTACCTTTGGCGACAATGGTATTCGATATTTTATTGATGCGGCAACTGCGGATATCGCTGAAAGACTGCTTATTCAATCTGACAATAAAATTTTGCTGCAAGGCACAACCACTCAAAGCGGCATTGTAAAAATTACTTTAGCTCGTACCGATGAAAACGGAACACCGGATACTGGTTTTGGTACCAATGGTACTTTAACCGTAACTCTCAACCCGTTAGCCAATTTTATGGTGAATGATTTTTTCTTGCAGCAGGATGGTAAATTTATTGTTTCGGGAAGCGTAAGTAATCAGTTAAACTTGATTCGTTTTAATTCTAATGGAAGCATTGACAGCACATTTGGCACTAACGGTAGAACTATCACATCGGCAATAAGGATAGGCTATAAAATATTAAGTGCGCCAAACGGAAAACTGTATGCAATCGGTGCTGATTTTAATGAAGCAAAAATTGTGCGCTACACTGCCAACGGTCAATTGGATAATACTTTCGGAACCAATGGCGTAGCCGTTGTCAGCACTGCAAACCCTTCTTCATCGGACCTTACAGGCGAGATTTTACAGGACGGCAGCATCTTGGTTTGCGGCAAGTGGACGCTCAATGATATTGACCACATCAGCGTATTGAAAGTAAATATCGTTTCTTCCTCAACAGGGCATGATGACGTAATGGTAATACCAAAAATGGTGTATCCCAATCCTGCAAACAGTTTCATTCAGGTTCAAACCACACAACAGGTAAACAACTTGGAATTGCTTGACATACAAGGAAAAATACTAAAACAACAACCGCACACAAACACTATTGATGTAAGCGAAGTGCCGCAAGGCATGTATGTGCTCAGATGCACCGATACCAACGGTTTGGTAAGCACTTCAAAAGTACAGGTGCTGCGTCAGTAATTTATTAGTAGTAAACATAAAACAATGAAAAATACATATCTGCTTTTATTCCTCATTGCCGCAATCGCAATGCAATCTTTCGCCCAAAAATTCGATTGGGTTTCGTTCACTCCTATAATCAATGCTACCAACCAGGCCGGTAGTGGCGGACTTAGTGTCACTTCCGATAGCCAAGGTAATATCTATACTGTGGCTGTATTTAACGACCCAATCATTGTAGGCACCGATACCCTGTATCATGTTGGCAATGTTAACCGCCCCGATATTCTGATTACTAAGTGGAACCCTCAAGGAGAGGTTATTAGCTACCGCCATATTGCCAACTGGTCTGGCAATGGCAATCCCGAACCTCAGGTGATTATGTATGATGAAGTTCACAATGAAATTCTTCTGACCATATCTTCTTACTATTTTGGAATGCAGGTTACCTTGCTATCCGATGGGGTGGAACCCGACACCTTACTTACATTGGCTCAAGGCGCGGTATTGCGTCTCAAAACCGACTTGAGTTTTGTATCAAAAAAAGATTTACCCGGTGGCACTTCTTATGGAACTCCGTCAGCAGTTAAAGATGGCTTTTTGTATGCGGCACAGGGCTACAACAGCACTGTTTCTAAAACCGATACAGCCGGCAATGTGCTTTGGAGCATTACTCCTGCCATATCGAACTTTCATATAACTGATTTGGCAGTAAGTAATAACGACACGATTTTCGTTATTGGTTACATTAACGGCACTACAGTTTCTATGGGCGGAAAAACTGTTGTTGCTCCTTCGGCAGGCAACCTCAATCAGGTAGGGATTTTTAAAATTGACACAGCGGGTAATGTTATACAGGGGACTTATCTTACTCAAGCTTCCTACTACACATTTGCGCTGCGCCTCACTACCGATTTGGCAGGTAATGTATTTGTAGCCACTACTTACGACATTCAGTTGCTTCAGGTAGGCAGTTTTACCTTAAGCATTTCACCCAACGGCAGAGATGTATTTGTGGCGAAGTTATCGCCCGATTTGGTACCGCTTTGGGTAAAAGAGTTTTCAAGCAACTTTGATGAGCAGGCGTTTGATATTGTGGTGCATCCATCAGG
>CAZYXR010000037.1:4745-10110 GCA_964650845.1 uncultured Chitinophagaceae bacterium | reverse complement strand
AGGCAAAGTAATGTTACTGGGTAACTACTCGGGCAATACTACTTTCGGAAACTTCACTTTCCCGCCAGCAAACTCCGGATATTTAGCGCAGCTAGATAATAGCACCGGAGATATTTTATACGCAAAAAATTTCGGTGTTTTAACTGGCGGATTGGGCGGTTCGGGGCACCCGGTTTGCGCAACCATAGTTGGCAATAAATATTATATAACCGGAGTATCGTATGGCTCTAATGAGTTTGATTTAAATTTAAACGCGAGCTATGGCTGCTTTAATCAAACACGTAACCGCCAATACCTCACCTGCTTTAACGATACTGCTCAACCCCTTCCAGAAACCAATTTCACTTTTATTCGCGAGCAGAACAAAATTTATTTCAACTCAAATATCAGTAGCGGTCAATTTGTATCTATTGATTTTGGCGATGGCACCTCCACTACCACGCAAGTAAACCCAACGCATGTTTACTCCAAAGGATTGTATAATGTCGTTCTCACCACCAAGTTTGATTGCTTTGAGCGGAAGGATACTATCACGCTTTTGTTTAAAGGCATACAGAGTGTTACGCCCAAACAAATCGCCAACAACCAGTTGCAGATAATTTTCATTAAAGGCGGATTTCCTTTCCCCAACACTACGGGTTTAAATGTGCAGTTGAAAAGAGGGAATTCAATATTAAATGCAAATGCCGTTGCCATTCATGATAGTGGAAGTATTCAAGCCAACTACCTGTTGAGCAATGAGCCACTCGGTTTTTATGATGTAATAGTAACTGGGCCAGGTGGCTTTGCAGACACACTTGTTAATGGCATTGAAATGGTAGCGGAAAACGATGTGCCGCTTACCGTGCAGGTTTTGGCAAATAAGAGAAGGTTGCTTAATCGGTATGAAAGTGTGAAAGTGGTGGTAAGCAACCGTGGCAACGTGAACAAATTTGCAGTGCCTGTTTTAATAGCCGTGCACTCAGGTAATCAAATCGGTAAGGTTGTTAATCGGGTGATAGCCGACTCGCTTAGCAATATTATAGGCGATTCTGTTTTTACCAACGATTTTATTGTTGTTCGCGATTCGCTGACCGGAGATTCTGCTCTGCTTGGATCATTTGTATTTCCGATAGTTGGAGCAAATAGCAGTGAGGTGCTAGAGTTTTTTGTGCGCGGAACATCTACTGGCAAAAAACCTATTTCGGCAGTTGTTTTAGAGCCTTTATACACCGACTCGCAATTGGTG
Source organism: uncultured Chitinophagaceae bacterium (assembly GCA_964650845.1). Classification (GTDB taxonomy): domain Bacteria; phylum Bacteroidota; class Bacteroidia; order Chitinophagales; family LD1; genus UBA7692. The sequence continues at coordinate 8,882 of CAZYXR010000037.1, read as the reverse complement.
TTATTAGGATTGCGTACTTCCTGCGATTTCCTTCCCTGTCCTGTACAAGTTGGTTTGAATACAGGTAATCTGATTCCGCTTGTTTCCTGTGTTACCAGTGCTTTCAGTTTGGGCTGCGCACTCGGCAATATTGTAAATGATGTAACCGGTATCCGCAACAGCCAGGGAAGCGTAACCGGCTATGCCATGGATGTTTTTAATCTTATATCAGATATTACTGGCATAATGGTGTGCAGCGGGGGAGGTACCATCAAAAAATTTGCTGACAAAATTGCCGATCAGCTTTTCTTAAAGGTGCTTGATTTTACTTTCACTGCCTCATCAGTTGGACTTTCGGCTGTATCGCCCAATGTTCAGCCTGGTGTAAATCCCGATAGCTGCTCGCCATTTTCGGAAGAAGATGAAGACACCGAAGAAATTGAAGATGTAGCATCTTCCGACCCTAACGATAAAATAGGACTTAGCGGACAGACTACTGAAAATTACTTTAACGGAAACAGAATGCTTCATTACAAAATTCGTTTTGAAAATCTGGGTTCTGCCACTGCGCCTGCTGCCACCGTTGAAATTTACGATACACTTGACGCTAATTTTTATGACATTTCTACACTGCGTTTTACAGGTTTCGGCTTTGCCGATTCTGCTTACCAAATTTTAAACGGTACCGAAAGCTACGCACATGAAATGGATTTGCGCCCTGCAAAAAATACCATTGTAAGGTTTGAAGCAAAGTTAGACACTGCAAGCAATTCCATTGTGTGGAAGTTTAATTCTTTCGACCCTGCAAGCCGCGATTTAGTAACAAACATAAGTGATGGATTTTTAAACCCGAATGGTACTTCGCCCGAAGGAGAAGGATTTGTTTCGTTCAGCATTTTACCGAAACCTAACCGCCCGCATTTGCAGCAGGTAAGCAACACCGCCAAAATCGTATTTGATGAAAATGCACCTGTCAGTACCAATGCATGGATAAACACTGTGGATATAATAAAACCTGTCAGCCAAATGCAGGCATTGGCATCTGTTGTGAATGACACAACTTTCAGTATTGCCTGGAGTGGTAACGATGCGCACGCTGGTATTCGTGGATATGATATTTTTGTGATTGATAATGATACTGCTACCTCTATTTTGTTGCGTAATACCATAGTTAGCACTGCCACTTTCACGGGTAAATTCGGACACACATACCAGTTCTATTCTGTGGCTACTGATTTTGCGGGTAATGTAGAAGATGTTCCCACTACGCCCGATGCTGTAGTTACACTTCAACAACCAAATTCAGTTTCAACCGTAGCAACATTGCACCCCGAATTTAAACTTTACCCTAACCCAACTAAGCATCAGCTTACAATTGAAACGGCAATGCACCAACCTATTGCAATAGAAATTAGCGATTTGCAAGGTCGTATAGTGTTTAGCGATTCGCTTCGTTATTCAAAAACAATTGATGTTAGCTTGCTATCGGCAGGCTTGTATCAGGTAAAGTTTAAAGGGCATTCCATAACAGCAGTAAAGAAATTTTTGAAAGAGTAGTTTCGTTGTTTATTTTGTTTTATCCCTCTCCGCGCAAGTGGAGGGGGATTTTTTGTTTTGTATGAATGTGTATTGTTTCATCGAAGCGTTTTTTGCTTGGCAGATGATTGATAAAAAGGAATTAGAACTTCTATTGATACTTACTGCAATTTTTCTAACAAAACATTTACTTTTTCAATAGACACCGGCACTAAATGGTTATCTATCACTGCCTGTAAATTGCCATCGGCTTTGCTTATTGAAGTTACAAAGTTGGTGTTGATGATGTATGATTTTTGAACACGAAGAAACTGTGGCTGGTCGTTGAGCATTTCTTCAAACTGTTTTAAATTTTTGCTTGCCACCACTTTGCTGCCATCTTGTTTGAATATTTCTGTGTAAGCTCCATCACCTTTCATAAACAAAACATCGGCAGTGTCTAAAAACTCTATGCCTTTAGCTTGGTTTAGTACAATTTTTTTCGATTTGCCTGCTAAGTTTTCCTTTAATAATTGCAACGATGCCAACTGCGATTGTTTTTTTTCAACTCGCTCTACCGCTTGTACCAGTTCATCGGGTTGAATTGGTTTTAATAAATAATCTATGGCACTCATTTTAAAAGCGCGTATTGCATATTCGCTGTAAGCTGTTGTGAAGATGATGTCGAAGTTTATTTCATCGTCTGTAAAAAAGTCGAGCAGTTCCAGCCCGCTGTGGCCTGGCATTTCAATATCTAAAAATACCAGCGAAGGTTGCTCGCGCCTTATAGCCTTTATGGCTTGTGCTAAATCTTCGCAAGCAGATACCACTTGCACCTGTGGGCAATGCTCGCTTAGCATGGCACTCAGTAGTAACCGAGCGCGATGCTCATCATCAACTACGATGGCATTCATGATGCAATATTCTATTTCCTATGTCAATTTTCGACTTTCGATTTTACGAAACTGTGTTTTATTTTACGAAATTGATTTTTTCTGCTTCAGTCATTATATGTTTGTGAATAGTGAAATGGCTTAGCTGTATTTTGTTTTTGGGTGTTACGAGTGTGTGTGCGCAATTGCCTTTGCCGCAAGAAATTCATCGTTTTGAAGGCTTGCCTACGAGCACGATTTACAATGTCATTCAAGATGAACACCATTATGTGTGGCTGGGTACCGAAAAAGGTTTGCTGCGCTACGATGGTAAACGATTTGTTGCATTCAGCAATGTTCAAATGCGTAGTATGGCAGTGAGCGACCTGCGTTTTGATGCTGATAAAAAATTGCATTGCCAAAATTTTTCGGGTCAGCATTTTGTGATGAAAGGTGATAGTTTACACTTAGAAAAATCGTTGGCCATTACCGGAAATTACGCACCAGTTTTAGAGGGTGATAATGGCTATTCCTATCAGTGGGGATATAACATGGTGTATAAAAGCAATGGCGCAATAGATACTATACTTTTTAAAAATGAAATTTATGGATTGTTCCGCTCGAAAGGCGATGTTTATACTTTCGATGCAGATAGTATTTATGATGTATCTGCAAATAAACCTGCACAGAAAATTCCTTTTTCGTTGGCAGGCGAAACGGTATTTTTTTTAATAGATATACAAGGGCGGTTGTTGTTTTTTCCTCGCAATCATCCCGGTGGGGTTTGCTATCAGTTTTTTCCTGATTTTAAAGTGCTGAATTTTTCAATTCCCAAGTTGAATATTCAAACCGTGCACGTTGTTGATGAGCAAATATTTATAGGTACAAACAGTGGATTGTATGTGTATGATAAAACGTTGAAGCCTGTTTTTGCTTCATTGCCATTGTTGCCAAACAAAAGCATATCTGATGTATGCAAAACTGCCGATGGAGATATTTGGGTTAGTACTTTAGATAATGGATTGTATAAATATAGTTGTTGGAATTGCCTTGCAATACAAAGTGAGGAAGCTGTAAGCTCAATGTTTTTTAATGCACCTGCCAGCGAGTTGTATTTTGGTACTGTGGGCGGTAAGGTGATGAAGTGGAGTGCTGGCGCAGCTACGCAAGAAGTGTTTAAATCCAACGATAGAGAAAGGTTTAGGGCATTGTATTACGATAATGCTAATCGCAATCTTTTTATGGCTGGCGATGCTTTTACTATCATGGGTAGTAACGGTGTTAAACACAGTTTTAAACTTGCCGTAAAACAGATTTTACCAATAGCAGAAGCGCAATACATTTTACCTCGCACAGGTGGTTTGTCGTTTTTGGCAACCAAGCATGCTTCGGCTACGCTCCATCCCAAAGTAGTTATTGCTCAGGATAAGCAATGGTTGATTTATGAGAATTTCTTTATAAACAACGCCAATGTGCGCGTTAAGGCCGTGTCGCATGATGGTGCAAAGAACATAACTTATGCAGCTACTTCTATTGGCTTGTTGGCTATTGATAACAATAAATGGGTTGAAATAAAAGAAGGGGGGAATTCCATAGATGCCAATGATGTAAAATGGCGTAATGATTCATTGTTTATTGCTTCGAATAATGGCTTGATGGTGATGAAAAACGGCAAGTTATTGCATCGCTGGAGTGCCTCAAATTCTATTTTACCCAATGTTATAAAGAGTTTGCAGGTAGAGCGAAGTGCTGTTTGGGCAGTTTTTGAAAG
>CAZYXR010000037.1:0-4735 GCA_964650845.1 uncultured Chitinophagaceae bacterium | reverse complement strand
CATTGTATCGCATTCAGTTAAGCAACGGGAGTATTCAATTATACAACTTAACAAATGGGCACGAGATAAATGATTTGCTGCTTACAAACGAGCAGCTTTTTATGGCAACAGATGTTGGTGTTGTAGTAGTTCCGTTAGGTGAACTGCCGAGCGCATCGCAGCAATTACAATTGCATTTAGAGCATTTTAAAACCGATAATCAACTGCTAAATTTTACAACTGTAAGTACGCTGAGGCACGATGACAATAATCTCAAACTTGATTTTTCAATTCCTTTTTTTGGGCGGCCAGATGAAGTAAAAGTTTTGTACAAAGTGAACAATGAGAGTTGGCAAGCAGCAGAGCCCGGTCAGCGGCAATTAAATTTTATTTCACTGCAACCCAACGAGTATAAAGTACAGCTAAAGGCGCGTGCAGCAGATGGCAGAGAGTCGAACATTCAGGTCGTGTCATTTTGTATTCGTTCGCCATTTTGGAAAACATGGTGGTTTTACACACTCTCGCTACTTGCCGTAGTTGTTACCACTTATTTGGTGTATCGCTATCGGCTAAAACTGTTGCAGGATAAAAACAAATTGGAACAACAAAAAATTGATTTAGAAAACAAGCTGCGCGAAAGCATTTTGGCATCAGTAAAAGCGCAAATGAATCCGCACTTTATTTTCAATGCGCTAAACACAATTCAATCCTTTATATATCTGAATGATAAGCAAAATGCAACTTCATATTTGGGCAAGTTCTCGCAACTAACGCGCACCATTTTAGAGATGAGCAATAAGAGTTCGGTAAGTTTGCAAGCCGAAATTGATGCTATACTCATTTACCTTGAACTTGAAAAAATTCGCTTTGATGAAAAGCTGAATTTTGTGTTAGAAATTTCACCCGAAATTGATGCCAATTTGGTTCATATTCCTTCTATGATTATTCAGCCGTATATTGAAAATGCTATAAAACACGGCTTGCTTCATAAAAAAGAAAACAGGCAATTGCTTTGCTCGTTTCAGTTGCAAAACAAAATGTTGAAAGTGATAATAGATGATAACGGAATAGGGCGTAAGCGTTCGGCAGAACTGAATAAAATTAAGAACCAAAAACACGAATCGTTTGCTACAAATGCTAATGAAAAGCGATTGAAGGCTTTGAATCGGAACAATGTAGAAATATTGAATGTGCGTTACATAGATAAGCTGTCGGCATTTGGCGAATCCGATGGAACAACAGTAGAGTTATTGATTACTATTTTGGATGAGTAAAAACAGACTACTCAGTTTTGCTATTGTGCGAAAAAAAAAGCCATTGCGAGTGTAGCTTTCGGAGCGAAATAATCTCAGCAAAAGTTTTAGCAACTTCATTCAAAAGGAAAATAATTTAGCATTATTAGGCTTCAGAATTTACTTTCGGCAATTGTTGTAATTACAAAAATTCTACAATTGCTGGGATTTAAATGAAGTGCCCATGAAAAAAATATTACTTGTTGAAGATGAAGTACATGTGGTTTCTTTCATTAAGAAAGGGCTTTCAGAAGAAGGTTTTGAAGTGAGTGTAGCTTTTGACGGCAACACAGGCTTACAACTTTTTAAAGAAAATAAGTTTGATGTTGTCATCCTCGATATTATGCTACCCGGCATGAATGGTTTGGATGTTTGTAAAGCAATTCGTGAGATAAATTGCGCTATACCGATGCTTTTTCTTACCGCGCTTGGCACTTCCGAAAATATTGTACTTGGGTTGGAAACAGGCGCAGATGATTATCTCGTAAAACCCTTCAAGTTTATAGAACTTTTGGCTCGCATTAAAACCCTGCTGCGCAGGACAGAGCACAACGCCAATTCACAAACTGATGTGCAAGAGGATTACATCTTCACTATTGCAGATTTATCGCTTAATGACTACACCAAAACCGTAAGTCGTGCCGACAAGGAAATTTCGCTCACTACCACCGAGTACCGATTGTTGTCGTATTTTATCAGGAATAAAAACAGGGTACTTTCTCGGGTTGATATATTAGAGGAGGTTTGGGGTGTGAATTTTGATATGAATACTAATGTTGTTGATGTATATGTAAACTACCTGCGTAAAAAAATTGATACTTACTCCGATAACAAACTGATTCATACCATAATCGGAATGGGATACGCATTAAGAGAAAGTTGAAATGAATATTACAACACAAACAAAAACGTCACTGCTGCTTTTAGGTTCGTTTTTAGGCATTATTCTGATGTTCAGTGCATTCGTTTACCTTTCGGAGTTACGTTATCCTTATGAGGAATTTTACAAATTGCTCGAAATTCGCGCCACTCTTTTCGCAAAAACGGAACTTGAAGATAAACTCAATAAAGGTGTTGCAGATTTACGCGAAGAATTTTTTGAAAAAATTCCTGCCGAACAAGACTATTACATCGCCATAAAACCGGATAAAGATTACACACAAGAAGCCCAGGCAATCGGAGTTCCATCTGAATTTTTTGAGCAGGTGATTAAAACCGGCAAAGCACGGTTCAATAATGATGAACTATTCTTCAAAGGCATAAGATACGCTTCATCTTCTAATGGCGATTTTGTGGTTATTGCTTCTGCATCTAATTATTTCGAGTTCAGTCATAATGCCTATTTGAAGAGAACCCTATACTTAGCAATTGCGCTGGCATTTGTATTTGCATTCTTCATTTCGCTTTACCTTTCAAAATACATTTTCAAACCCTTGCGTGGCATCACCGAAAGGGTAAAGCAAATCAGTTCCGAAAATTTGAAACTCAGGTTGAATAGCAGAAACCAAAGCGATGAATTGAGAGAACTGGTTTCCACGTTCAACGATATGCTCGACAGAATTGAAACATCTTTTGAAACTCAAAATAATTTCATTAGTAATGCTTCGCATGAACTGCGCACACCACTCACTGCAATCATTGGCGAAGCTGATGTTTCGCTTTCAAAAATCAGGAAACCTGATGAATATATTGAAACCATAAAAATTATTTTGGATGAAGCTGAAAAATTAGATCTTAAAACTAAAGCACTACTGTTTCTTGCTCAAACCGGTTTTAAAGGCAAGGCAATGAGGTTCGATATGGTGCGCATCGACCAGCTACTTATGGATGTGAAGGAAACCATCGAAAAACTCAATTCAAAAAATAAAGTGCTGTTAGACATGAGTTTGCTACCGCAAAACCCTGCTAAGCTTAAAGTTAAAGGCAATGAACAACTGCTGCACCTCGCGCTCTCCAACATTATCAACAACGCCTGTAAATATTCCGATTATCAAATAGTGAATGTTTCCATAGGAGCATCCGATAACAAAGTGATTATTGTTGTGAAAGATGTTGGTATCGGTATTCCAAATTCAGAGTTGAAATATATCTACGATCCATTCTTTCGCGCCTCAAATACCAAGAACTACGAAGGCTACGGTATTGGGCTGCCACTTACGAATAACATCATCCGAATGCACAATGGCGAGATTTTAGTTTCATCAATTTTGAATAAAGGCACCACTGTTCAAATCAATATTCCCATCGGAAATTATGATGTGTAGACACGCAGTTTAAGATTCATTATGAAAATTTTAATCTGGTTTTAATCTCTGCGCTATATTCTAATTGCATTCTAATTTAAGTCTTAAGTCGCTTTAATAACAAGGAAAGAACTTTGCCGTAAAATTTTTAATCAAAAAAAATATGGCAGTTATGAAAAAGACAGTTCTAATTCCAACCGACTTCACTATCGAATCTCTAAATGCTTTGAAAACTTTTTTGCAGCAGGCAGATAATCATTATCACCATAACATTATTCTATTGCATGGCATCAGTTTTACCGACTCCATTACCGATGCCTTGTTTTTCTCCAAAGCAAAATTTATAAACTCTGTTGCCGACAAGGATTTCTCTGATGCGTGCAACATTATCAGAAACAAATTTTCGGAGCAAATTGCTACCATTCGCAAAGATGTTTTTACAGGATTCTCTCAAGCAGCATTCAATAATTACATTGATGCCAACGGAATTGATGAAGCCTACATCCCGGCAAATAGCAAAATCAATCTTGTTTACAAAAACAGTGTTGATATCATACCGTTTATCAAAAAAAGTAAGCTCATTGTGAGTGAAATTGAATGGCAGATTGATGAGCTGCTTCCCGAAAAAGGAAAACTTGCAGAGATATTTTTTAACAATGTGCCGGCAGCGCAATAAACATTGAAGTAATGAAACTCTGGATAACATACATAGTTGTGTTTTTCATTGGCTTTGCGTGTTTTTGTGGGCTGCTGATTGTTTCTTCAAATCCCGAAAAAGTCATTTTGGGCGAATGGAAAGAAATGACTTGGGAATATGAAATTGCCGATAATGCGCCATCACAAAACGAAATACATCTTACCGATGAATTGCGTAACCAAAGTTGTAAAAATATGGTGATGCATAAGGCCGAAACTTGGACTTTTTTGCCCGATGGAAAGTTAAAGCTAAGCACACAAGAACAAAGCCATATTGTGGACTGGCGAATTAAAGGTCGTGGACACATCCTTCAAATTAAATACAACAACGACACAGTTGAACACTACAACCTATCGGAACTTAATGGAAATGAAATGGTGCTGAATTTCGAAGTGGACGTACAGGTAAGAGGTATCGCAAAATTAACCTTCAAAAAATCGTAAGAAAAGTATGTTGAGGAAATACAGTAACAGCAGAACGCTTGAAGATAACATAAAATTAGGCGCATTAACAGCGCTTTCGGA
>CAZYXR010000036.1:5805-32676 GCA_964650845.1 uncultured Chitinophagaceae bacterium | reverse complement strand
TTAGTTGTATCAGCTTGTATTGCGTGGTTGCTATTTCCACTCAAATCATTCAATGCACTTACTTTGTTTCCAACTATTACTGCGGAACTATCTACCCTTAGCCAAACCTTTAAGCCTGCTATGGAACTGGGATTAATCTGTGCAACTGAATTGATTGAAAACAAAGGGGGTAAAACAATTACACATAGGTACTTTACAAAATCTCGAATATACTGAAAACGAAAATTTACTAAAAGTAGAGAATTTATCATAGATAGATAATTACTAAATTAAGCCACAATTTAGTTGCTAAATTGGCAAAAACATTCATTTCCATTTTGGGAAATACTCAAGTACATCGTTAAATGTTCAGAATTAAAGACTAAAAAAAATGATAAATGGTTTCAAGACTATCTAAATTTGCGAGCAAATCTTTGAGTATTGCAACAGTTTGATATTGCCATAATTGGTTCGGGTATTGTGGGTTTAAGTATTGCATGGAAATTTGCACAAGAGCAACACGGCATACGCATTGCAATTCTTGAAAAAGAGTCTGAAATAAACCTACATCAAACTGGCAGAAACAGTGGTGTAATCCATTCAGGAATATACTACAAGCAAGGTTCCTACAAATCAAACAACTGCATTGAGGGTTATAGTTTGATGCTGAATTTTCTAAAGGAGTATGAAATTCCCTATAAAATCACAGGGAAAGCGATTGTTGCCACCAATAAAAACGAAGTATTAGCCTTAGAAAAATTGTATGCTAACGGAGTTGCTTGCGGGCTAAATTTGAAGTTTATCGGCAATCAGGAGTTACAAGAAATTCAGGAAGGCTTAAGTTGCCAAAAAGCAGTTTGGGTACCAGAAACAGGGTTGACAAACTACAGCTTGGTTTCAAAAAAACTATTGGAGTTGTTACAGCAAAAAGGAGCGAATGTTTTCTATAACTTCAAAGCTGAAAAGATTGTAAAAACCGAATCGGGATGCACAATTTTGTCAAATGTCAAAAGCATTTCAACCAAACTCATTGTAAATGCCGCAGGCTTACAATGCGACAGAGTTTACAAACTAATAACCCAAAGAAAATCTCCTATTACTATCACCCCTTTTAAAGGCGAATATTACAAGTTAAAAGAAGGCAGTTACAATGCGGAAATTCCAATTTATCCTGTCCCTAATCCCAACTTCCCGTTTTTAGGAATCCATATTACCCGAATGTTGGACGGAACAGTAAAATTGGGTCCCAACGCAGTGTTATCATTCAATAGGGAAGCCTATGACAGTTTTGGTTTTAATCTAAAAGATGCAATTGGCGCGCTCACGGCTAAAGGTCTTTACAAAGTAATGTACAAATACCGAAAAACAGCTTTTCAAGAGATAATGAAGCAAACCAGCAAGGAATATTTTACTGAAAGTGTCCAAAAGTATTGGGGAGCTTTTAACTGGAGCATGGTAAACGGCTACACTGCCGGCATAAGAGCGCAGGCATTAGATAAAAATGGAATAGTAGATGACTTTGTATATGAAATAAATGAAAATGAAATTCATATATTGAACGCACCATCCCCTGCTGCTACAGCATGTTTTTCGATTGCAAACCAAGTGTACAAATTATATCTCAGCAAAAGTTTGGCTAACTCATAATCTCATTTGTCAAATTTATTTATGATTATAGTGTAAAACGCTTTCCTTTGTCGCGCAAAAATTTAAAATGACAGAGTTATCACAAGCTAAAGTACTAGTAATAGGCGGAGGGGGATTTATCGGCAGTTTTGTTGTAGCAGAACTCTTAAAAGAAGATGTTGCCGAGGTAGTTGTTTACGACAACTTTGCTAGAGGTAAAATAGAATATTTGAAAGAGCAACTTAAAGACCCGCGTTGTTCTGTTTTTGCCAACGGAGGCGATATTCGCGAAACTGATATTCTAAATGATGCAATGAAGGGCAAAGATTATGTCGTTTCATTAGCAGCAATGTGGCTGTTGCATTGCAAAGATTATCCACGCACAGCCTTTGACGTGAATATTGCAGGCACTTTTAATATTCTTGAAGCCTGTGTAAAAAACAACGTCAAGAAACTAGTATGGTCATCTTCAGCATCAGTATATGGCGATGCTGTTGAATTGCCAATGACAGAGTCTCATCCTTTCAACAACAAAAATTTTTATGGCGCAACTAAGATAGCCGGGGAGGCAATGTGCACAGCGTTTAACGACAGATATAATCTGCCGATTATCGGGCTTCGCTACATGAATGTTTATGGACCACATCAAGATCAAACTGCAGCATATACAGGAGTAATTCCGATAATGTTGAATAAAATTGATGCAAACGAAGCACCAGTTATCAATGGAGACGGAAGCCAGGCTTATGATTTTATTTATGTAGAAGATGTAGCACGATGTAATGTAATGGCATTAAAAAGCCATACCGCTTTCGGATTTTACAATGTTGGCACTGAGGTGCAAACATCTATTAAACAGCTATGCGACTTAATTTTAAAACTTACAGGCTCTGACCTAAAAGTGGTATACAAACCTTATAGCGCAGATGATGCTCGCGCATTAGTTCAAAACAGAATCGGCTCTCGTAAAAAAGCAACTGAGGAAGTTGGCTTCACCTATAAATATGAGCTAAAAGAAGGCTTAGAAAAATTGATTGCATGGAGAGCAAAAAACAAAACAGCTTAATGGAAAAACGTACAATTCAAATATCGCAACCACTAATGGGGCAAGAAGAATGGGAAGCATTAAAAGAACCCATTTTCAGTGGTTGGCTAACGCAAGGACCGCAGGTAGCAAAGCTTCAAAAACTTTTTGGAGAAAGGCATCGAGTAAAACACACATTAGCTGTAAGCAATTGTACAACTGCCTTACATCTTGCGTTGCTTGCCGTAGGCGTGCAGCCTGGCGATGAAGTTATTGTTCCTGCATTTACATGGGTATCAACCGCCAATGCAGTATTGTATTGTAATGCAGTTCCTGTATTCGTTGATATTGACCCTAATACATTCAATATTGATGTGTCAAAAATAAAAGAGAAGATAACACCAAAAACAACCGCAATTATCCCCGTTCATTTGTTTGGTTTGTGTGCAGATGTTGAAGCTATAAAAGCCGAGTTCCCTCAACTTAAAATTGTAGAAGATGCAGCATGTGCCGCTGGCGCGGGTTTGAATGAAAAACCAGCAGGAAGTTTGGGCGATATAGGCTGTTTCTCACTGCATCCGCGCAAGTCTGTAACCACTGGCGAAGGCGGCATGCTAACTACAAACAATGATGACATTGCCCACCACTTAGATATGTTGCGCAATCATGGTGCATCAATTTCAGAGGAGCAACGCCACAAAGGACCAAAGCCCTACATACTTCCAGAGTTTAACATCATGGGCTTTAACTATCGTATGACTGATTTACAAGGAGCAGTTGGAGTTGTTCAAATACAGAAGCTTGATAAATTTATTGATGAAAGACAAAAATGGGCAAGTTTTTACGATGAACAGTTTGCTACTTTAGGATGGCTGCAAACACCAATAGTACCTCAAGGTTATAAACATGGTTGGCAATCATATGTATGTTTAGTTGACGAACAAAAGGCTCCTTTAAAACGAAACGATTTGATGGAGTATTTGCAAGAAAAGGGAATTTCAACTCGCCCCGGTACTCATGCTGTTCACATGCTTGGTTTTTACAGAGAGAAATATGGCTTCAAACCGGAAGATTTTCCAGGCGCAATGAAAGCTAATAATTTAAGCATTGCTATTCCTTTGCATAATAAAATGAATGAAGATGACTTCAAGTATATTGTTGCAGCTATCAAAAAAACTAACTAATGCAACTTCAACAAAATAAGAAATGTGCGGAATAGCCGGAATTTTTAATCTTAACGGTGAACGATGCGAGCATAACTTGCTCAAAAAAATGGCCGATAAAATTGCACATCGTGGACCAGATAGCGAGGGTTTTTGGACAGATAAAAATATCGGATTAGCTCATAGAAGGCTTTCCATTTTAGATACATCCGATAAAGGTGCGCAACCGATGCACTCAAAGAGTTCAGAATGGACAATCGTTTTCAATGGTTGTATCTACAACTTCACCGAGCTAAAAAAAGAACTTATTACACTTGGACACACTTTTGTTTCGGGTACCGACACTGAAGTAATAGCAGAAGGCTTAGCTGCTTATGGCACACCATTTTTTGAACGACTAAATGGCATGTTTGCCGTTGGGGCGTGGAACAGTAAAGAGAACAAACTTTATTTAAGCAGAGACCGATTTGGAATTAAACCTCTTTACTATTGGTTTAATGGTAATAACTTAGTTTTTGCCTCCGAAATAAAAGCAATACTTGAACATACTGATTACAAAAAAGAAGTAGATTTAGATGCAGTAAACGAATACTTTACTTTTCAAAACTTGTTTTCATTTCGCACATTCTTTAAAGGTATTATTCTGTTACCGCCTGCAAACACAGTAACGATTGACAGTTCTACGCAACACGTAAAGCACAAATCGTGGTGGAACTATGACTTTTCCAAACCTGACGAAAAAATGAGTTTTGAAGATGCGCGTTCCAGCACTCTATCTCTTTTTACCCGAGCGGTTGAAAGACAAATGATTGCAGATGTTCCTGTAGGATCTTATCTTTCAGGAGGTATGGACTCCGGCTCTATAACAGCAATAGCTTCAAAACATGTTCCACGCTTATGCACTTTCACTTGCGGTTTTGACATGAGTGAAGTAACAGGCGTGGAGGTAAACTATGATGAGCGAAGGGATGCTGAATTAATGGCTAACTTTTACAAAACCGAACATTACGAACAAGTAATCAATGCCGGAGACTTACGTTGGTCATTACCAAAAGTTGTTTATCATTTAGAAGATTTAAGGGTTGGCATGTCATACCCAAATTATTACATTTCTAGACTGGCATCAAAATTTGTAAAAGTTTGCTTACAAGGCACTGGAGGAGATGAGTTGTATGGCGGCTATCCATGGAGATACTATAAAGTTTTCGATTCAATAAATCAATCACAATACTTTGAGCAGTACTATAGCTTTTGGCAGCGTTTAGTGCCAGACAATGACAAAAAAGATTTATTTCAGACTGATGTATTTTCAAAAATCAATATTGATGAACCAAGAAAGATTTTTGAAAGAGTGTTTACCTTCAATGATTCATTAAAGTATGACACCCCTGAAGATCACATCAACAACTCTCTGTATTTTGAAATAAAAACCTTTTTGCCTGGATTGTTCATGGTTGGCGATAAGTTATCGATGGCAAACGGTTTGGAGGAGCGCTTTCCATTTATGGATAATGATTTAGTTGATTTTGCTCAAAAAATTCCTGTGCGTCACAAACTTGGAAATCTTCACTCTGAAATTCAAAAGATTGACGAAAACACAGCACAAAAGAAAAAAGCGTATCGCGAATTTGATGATGGCAAAAATGTATTGCGGAAAGCAATGAGGGAGTTTATTCCCGATAAAATTTTAAACAGAAAAAAACAGGGATTCTCATCGCCAGATGAGAGTTGGTTCAGAGGCGAAAATGCCGAGTATGTAAAAGAACTATTACTTAGCGATGATTTAGCTTGTGCAGAGTTTATCAATCCATTTTACATTCGCAAAATTGTTGATGAGCATATTAATTTGAGAATAAACCACAGACTGTTACTTTGGAGTTTTATGAATTTTGAAATGTGGTGCAGAATATTTTTGCGCTAATTACATTACAGTAAGCTTACTATCAGACTATATGGAAATAATAGACTGCCATGTAAATATCACAAAAGATGGCGTTTGGGGGCAAACGAAGTTCAATTCTGGAACAACAGAATTGTTGCGTCAAATGGATGAAGCGGAAGTCGGCAAAGCGATTTTATTGCCAATCAGGAGCATGGCAAGCAATAAAGATATTTACAATGCTGTCAAGCAACAACCTGATAGGTTTATCGGCTTTGGAAATCTCTCTTACAAATCATGGCAAAAAGATGTACAAGAAATAACCGAATTGAATTTAAAAGGAATAAAATTCCACCCAAGAATACAAAATGAAAGTATTCAACAATGGGATACTGCGGGAGTATTAAACGAATTGCAAAATCTGAGCTTACCCATACTTGTTTGTGGGTGGACTCAGAGCAAAATACTTCCAATAGAAGATTTAACGCCCTTAAAAATTGACTTGATTGCAAAAAAATATCCTAGTTTAAAAATCATTATTGCCCATCTTGGCGGTCATAACTTTTGGGATGCATTCTTTGTTGCCCGCTCCAACGCAAATGTCTATTTAGACATTTCCTATTTTTTAAACTTCTTTAGAAATACATCATTTGAAAACGATTTTTATTCCACAATAGACAAAATAGACAAGAAGATAATTTTTGGAACCGATTTCCCTGAAGTAAACATTAAAGCTTATAAAGATGACTTTTTAAACAAAAGTAAAAATCTCCATTTTGACAGACAATCGGTGCTATCTTCCAATATTAAATCTATTCTTACAATATGAACAAATCAGACAGGGACGATTGTGTTTCGAGGTATAAATCATTGTTTTCAAAACATGGAGTTGATCCTGCCTCATTGGGATGGGGCGGAGGGCAAGAACGCCAAAACAAAAGATTTGAGGCTCTAACTGGCGTAGGCATATCATCTAACCATAGAGTATTGGATGTAGGTTGCGGGTTTGGCGATTATAAAAAGTATTGTACTGAGAATAACATCATGATAGACTACTTTGGAATTGACATCAATAATGATTTCATTGAAGTTGCCAAAAACAAACATTCCGATAGTAAGTTTCTAGTTTGTGATGTGTTTGAAATGCCAGATACAAAATTCGATTTTGTTGTAAGTTGCGGTGTTTTCAATTTTGAAGTAGAACATTCTGAACACACAAAACACATTGAAGACACTGTTTCAAAGATGTTCAGCATGGCAACAATAGGAATTGCCGTGGACTTTTTATCTCCAGTGGTGGATTTCAAACAACCGAATTCATACCATCCATCCGTTGATACGACATTGATCATGTTAAAGAAGTTGTCGGATAAGATAATTTTCAGATTTGATTATCTAAAATTTGAATTCTGTGCTTATGTGTACAAATAACTTCCATTCAATTTACAAAGGAGTTGATAAATTGATAAACAGAGAGGGTTTTCGTATTAATGCCGCGCTATTCTTTATTACTGTAAATACTTTCTTTTTATTATCTGTTCCATATTCATTCAGCTACTACAAAGCGATTGACTTGTTATGGTTCGAGCAATTACCTTCCATTATTCCCAAATCGGTTTCGTTTTTATGGATTGGCACAATTTTTTTATCTCTTTTAGGTTTTTACAATCAATGGATAAGAATCGGGCATTTTGTATGCACCTCATTTCTACTCACTTTCCAAAACACAACATTTACCGTAGAAGAGCTTTTTTACTTATTACTTTCATTAACACTTGCATTAACTAAGTTTGAAAGCAATAGCATCCTACGCTTGCTTACCGATAGAAAAAAATGGATTGCATTCTATTCATCGCAACATATTGATGGGATCTTCATATACATCATGGGATTGGTATATAGTTTTCATTTATTCTCAGCTGGGTACACGAAATGCTTAGACCCTCTTTGGGTAGAAGGCTATGGTTTGTATTACACATTCTTGCTTCCATGGATTAAAGATAATAGACTATCGTTTCTCTTAGACTACAAAACAATAATGCTATTATTGAACTATTTAGCCTTGATATTTGAAATTAGCGTACTCCCTCTTTATTTATTCGCTCGCACAAGAAAGTATGCTATTATTCAAATGCTTATTTTTGGAATCTTATTGATTTACCCATTTAACGGACTTAGTTTCATCGGTTTTTTCGGAACAGTAATTTCCCTCTTACTGATTTCCCTCTATCCATACAATCAAAAGGAGAGTTCTCACATTGGCAATCCACCGTTTTTTCACAAATCACTTACCACAAATAAATATGCAACATTATTACTGGTTTACGTTTGGATTGCATTTGTTATTCAAATTGGCAGTAAAATTATTGATATGAGATACCCATTCGTGCATTATCCATTAAAAATAGAGGGTATTACAAACTCAAAAAGTTCCTCAAACAAAGCATTCAAAGCAGCAACCGCTCTTTTCAACTTTATCAACAAATCTACCTATCGAGTTAGCATGTTCAATTTGTTTAATGCACACCACACATTAGGCATATATGAATATCAAATAAAAATACACATGAAGAATGGGGAAACACTAACACCAATAATGCCTTTTAACAATGATAAAAGTAAAGGAGATGATTTGAGTTACTTGAGTGGACTATGGTATGAAACGCAAATGTATCATGTTTCAAATTTAGCACATAAAATTGTAAAAGAACAAAGGCTAAACTTCAACAAAGCGGAAACTCAAAAACTCCGAGGACTGGTTACTTTTTCAATGAGCAAAGTCCCGAAACACCTAAAGGCCAACATTAAAACTGTAGTTATTTATGCAAGCCCATTACTTGTGCCAATGTCTTATGCGGGCAATTTTGAAGATGTAAAAACGCAAAAATGGAAACCATTCTTTGGCTGGAATCAAATGAGTAACTCCTACTTTGTTTCAGAGATTCCACAATTGCATAATTTGAAATACAAAATTGCATTTCGCAATCAATATATCACTCTTTAATAATCGAAGTAAACTTTGTAACAAAGCAGCACTAACATTAATCAGCGTTAAGACATCTCTAATATTTCACTAAAAGCTAACATTTTCCATGAAAAAAATTCTAATCCTCGGAGCTTCGAGATACTATATCAATCAAATTATTGATGCAAAAACCAATGGTTTTTTTACGATTGTGGTGGATCGAAACAAGGATAGTGAAGGGTTTAAATACGCAGACAAGTGTTTTGTGTGTGATATTGTAGATATAGAACAAGTTCAGAAAATAGCATTAGAGGAGAAAGTTGATGCCATTATCCCACTAAATGACTATGGCGTTTTAACAGCTTCAATTGTGAGCGAAAAATTGGGCTTGTTTAATATTCCTGTTGATGTAGCAAAACGTTCAACAAGTAAAAACTTAATGCGAAAAAAGTGGATTGAAGATGGAGTAAACTCACCCAAACTTGGGCTAGGAAAAACTGATAAGGAGATAAAAGATATTGCTATCAAAATTGGGTTTCCGGTAATATTAAAACCTGCTGAGGGGCTTGGAGGTGCTAGCCGAGGTGTTATTGTTGTAAACAATGAAGAAGAACTTAATGATGCAATTGAGTTTAGCCACCAGTATTACGAAGACAAAAGCACTTTGGTAGAAGAGTTTATCATTGCAAAGTCGGAACATAGTATTGAAGCACTGGTAAGAAATGGCAAGGTTCATATAGTTGCAATTGGCGACAACGAAAAGCTTCCGCTGCCATACAGGGTGAATAAATCAATTACATACCCTACTTCAATAGATACTGACTCCAAGACACGTCTCATGGACGAAGTAATAAAAGCTGTTCTATCTATTGGAATAACCAATGGGGTGGCTCATATAGAAGCGGCTGTAACAAACAAGGGCATCTACCTCTTTGAACTTGGAGCAAGATGTGGAGGTGGAGGCATCCCCAATCCATTGGTAAAATTCCATTCAGGAGTAAATGAGTTTATCGAGTTTGTAAAAATCTTAACTCAAGAACCAGCAGGCAATTTAGAACCACAGTTTTTTCACCCCTGCATTTATCATTTTTTCACTCCCGCTCCAGGTAAGATTCTAAAAGTAAATAAACTTGAAATGAATGAAGATTTTTTAGACGCTGCCTTTTTTTACCAAAACGGTGATACAATAAATGAAGTGAAAGTAGGAACCGATAGAGCCGGATTTGTAATACTAAAAGGCAACTCGATAAATGCACTAAAAAAACAAGCTCGCGAAATAGAATCAAGCCTCAATATAGAATACGAAAAATAAACAACTACAACAGAACCTTGCAATATGAAAACAAGTGCAAAAATTGCTTTAATCGGCAATATGAACAATAACAACTTCTCTATTATGCGATATTTTAGAGACTTAGGTTATGATGCACATTTGTTTTTACTTACAACTGATGGAAGTGGAAGTAACAGCCATTTCATACCAGAAAATGACACCTGGGAAATTTCAAAATGGAACCCCTACATCCATAAATTGAACTTTGCAGATGGCTATACTTCATTAATCTTTAATCCAAAAACTTTCACGCTTCCAGTGTCAGCAAAAAAGATAAGCGAGGCATTTGAGGGATTCAACATTTTTATTGGCTCTGGAATGGTGCCGGTTTTATTAGAAAAAGCCGATTTAACAATTACTGTCTATTATCCGTACTCAACAGGAATAGAGTTCTATAACAATGGATATGCAAACAATTTTTCAAAATCGAGTTACATTAAGTTTCTCATATACAAGCATTACAAAAAAAAATTAGCAGCGGCAATTAGAAATGCTCATTTATGTTTCAATGCTGAGTTATCATTAACCAAAGAGTCATTCAGGGAAATCAATAAAGAGTTTATTGAGATTAACACTCCTCTCTTTTATAACAATGAGAACATTGAGTCGAAAGAAATATCTGAGCAAATTCTAAATGTAATAGAACGAATAAAAAAAATTGATGTAAAAATCATATCACAAAGCCGACAACTTTGGCCCGAAAAAAGAAATGACAAATTGATTATTGGGTTTGCTTCATTTAAAAAAAGGGCAAATGCTAATGCAGCACTAATTTTGTTTGAATACGGAAAAGATGTAAACAAATCGAAACAATTGATAAGCGAGCTTGGGATTAGCGACAATGTGATATGGGTAAAAAAAAGTAGTAGAAAAGAAATTTTTTTAATACTTAAGCACTGCGACATTGGCGCAAATGCCTTTTTAAACGAAGAAGGAGCAATTTGGGGCGGAACAGCATGGGAACTGTTAGCGGCCGGCTTGCCCACATTACAAAGTTTTAATTTTACAAGCGATTCCTATCAAACATTATTCAAACAACCACCTCCCCCTTTTATTGATGCAAAATCTGAAATTGATATTGAAAACTGCTTGTATGATTTTGTAGCTAACCAAGATAAGTATAAGAAGATTGGGGAAAATTCAAAACAATGGTTTGACCAATACAATGGAATTGGCTTAGCGCAAAAATGGCTTCAAATTATTGAAGCACATCAGAATCAACAATAGATATGCTAAATACGGAGAAATCAGCAGAGAACTTAAGTGTAAAAGGCAAATTAAAATTCTTAGCAAAAGATAGTATCTTTTTCGGGGGGCTAAGAGCTATTTCATTGGTTTTCCCGTTCCTCACTATTCCTATTTTAACAAGATACTTCTCTGTTGAAGAGTTCGGATTACTTGATAGCATAACTGTGCTGTCTGGACTACTAACAACAGTAATAATATTTGGGCAAGACTCAGCTATTGCACGCTTTCTTTATGACTACAGAGACAAAGCAGAACGAAACAATTTGATAAGTGAAGGATTTTTAATTCAAATATTCACATGTCTGATTGTTACAATAACATTTGTGGTTTTTGGTAAGAATATTGCAAAGCACTATTCTTCAAACAGCTCGTTTAATAATTACATTTTTTTAATAGCAGCGCAAAGTGCGTTCTTATTCATCAATAATTTTTCTATCAATTTAATAAAATGGACTCTTGAAAGAAAGCAATATGCCCTTTTATCAATTTTGCAACCATTACTTCAACTATCAAGCTTGCTAATCGTATATTTCAACAAGCTAAGTTTCGACATCTATATTTTATTAATCACACTCTCTACTTTCGTCATATCTTTTGTTGGCTTGTGGTTTGTAAGAAAATGGCTAATTATTCCGAGAGAATATAAGTATTACAAAAAAATGATACTCTTTTCACTACCATTAGGCACTATTTGTGTAATAGGTAGTTTGTTGCCGGCTATTGATCGAAAGTTTATTTCAACTCTGCTTACACCTTTGGATTTAGGACTTTATGCATTCGGCTACAAAATTGCAGGAGTAATGAGCATACTAAACTCTGTCTTTCAGTTGGCATGGGGGCCATTCTACTTAGGTGTTTATAAAGAGGCTAATGCCCAACAAACATTCAATGTAATTCTCAAACTATTTACTTTTGTTCTAATATCTTGCGCAACTACATTGATATATTTAAGCAATCCTTTCATCAAGTTAGCAGGAACTGAAAAATATGCAGCTTCTGCAATGTTAGTGGTACCAATTGCATACAGCTTTATTATAACGTCCATTGGCAACATCACAGAAATTGGCATTGGCTTGTCTTATAAAAACCATTATAAAGTAATTTCATATTTGTTTTACTTGTGTGTTAGCATTGTATTAACGTACTCGTTAATCAAATTGTTTGGTTTGATTGGAGTGGCCTATGCCTTACTGTTAAGCAATATCACTCGCGTAACAATATCAACATACATAGCCCATAAAGTATATGCCCAAGTTAAATTTCGTGTGTTCAATGTAATAGTAGCGCTACTTTTATCATTCTTGCTGTTACATTTTTTTGTTCACAACATATTACCCGATTTTTTCTTACAAAAAGAATTACTACTGCTTTTTATAGTTGCCTCTACATTTTTTGTTTTAATCAATACAAACGAAAGGAAAATATTAGCAGAGTGGACTTTGAAAAAAATTGCGCAACAGAAATAATGTTTCTTCTTGTACAAAGAATTATAACATCATCATTCAATGAAAACCAAAATCCTTTTCCTTATCGGTTCGTTTGGAGTAGGTGGCAAGGAACGCCAACTGGCAGAGATAATAAAAAACCTACCTAAAGATAGTTTTGATGTTTTTATGTTCACCAAATCGTTGAAGGCACATTATTTATCGCAAGATGAGATAAATAACTTGATAAGCGGCATTTACATTATTGAACGCAACAACTTTAAGCTAAAAGATATTTTTGCACTTGTCAAATTTATAGACCAAACAAAACCCGATGTGGTTTTCAGTTTTTCAACCACATTGGCACATTTTAGTTTAGTAGCAAAGTTGCTATGCAACACAAAATTCAGATTGATTAATGGAAGTATTAGAAGCGCGCCTGCCACACACTCTTTTTCATCGCGATTAGAATGTATTCTTTATAATTTGTATGCCACAGTTGTAGCAAATTCGCAAGCCGGACTAAAGTCGTTTGGGCAATTCAACAAAAAAGGGCGATATGTGTTGTACAATGGCTTTAACTATTCAAGAATTACTTTGAATGACAAGGCGAAAGCCAAAAAGGATAGTATATTTTCCGAAAATAGATTTTCGGTATTGATGGTTTCATCGCTTAGGAAAGATAGATCTAAAGATCCACTAACATTTGTAAAAACAGCTATGCACTGTATGCAATTAGATAGCAACATCGATTTTTACTTGGCCGGAGATGGAGAAAGACGAAGCGAGATAGAACAATACATTCAACACAATAACATACACAACCTTACTTTGCTTGGCAATAGAAGCGATGTAGAAAAGCTGCTTGCAGCAGCTGATGTATCTGTATTAACATCTAAAACCGAAGGTATATCAAACTCCATTTTAGAATCTATGGCTTGCGGCACACCCGTAATTGCAACAAGCATGGGTGGCACACCCGAAATAATAGAAAATGAAAAGTCGGGTTTTGTTACACCTTTTGAAGACTATAAAAAACTCGCTGAAAAAATTATCTATTTAAAAAACAACCCTATTATCAGTGAACAATTTTCGAATCGCGGGCAACAAATTGCGCATGAAAAGTTTTCGATAAATACAATGATAGATAGC
Source organism: uncultured Chitinophagaceae bacterium (assembly GCA_964650845.1). Lineage (GTDB taxonomy): Bacteria > Bacteroidota > Bacteroidia > Chitinophagales > LD1 > UBA7692. Next base: position 18,883 of record CAZYXR010000036.1, on the reverse strand, counting down.
TTTTCTAATATAGTAACAAACACATCAACCAACCAACACCTCAGCTAATTGCCCTATTGTAAATATCAATTATTCGCAGTGCAACCGAGCGCTCATCTAACTTTAATGCTTCTATTCTTTTACGCCCCTCGCATTCTTCAGCGTGTATAACATCAATAACATTTCTACAAAAATCATCTACATCATAACTTGTTACTTTGTACCCCTTGGTGCTATCAACTAAATAGCGCACATCGCCAACATCGGCAAACACACCTTTGCAATTGCAAGCCATTGCCTCTTTCACAATATTAGGCGACCCTTCAGAAAACGATGTCATAGCAAGTGCATTTACTGAATTCAAATATTTAAAAACACGGTCGTGAGGAACGGGATAAGGTGCCACAATTTCGATACCGGCTGCCAACAATTTTTGCCGAGCAGCATCTACCAATTGAAAGTTCTTGTTTTTATCTTCTGTATTGCCCATAAACAACAAATACTTTTGATTGGGCTTCAAATCAAGCTCTTGCCGAAAATCTGACTGACTGCAATAAAACTTTTCTAAATCAACGCCATTGGGTATTAGATACGATTTATGGTTTACATAAACATAACGCTGAATGTTTGGCGACTTAGATATAACAGCATCAACAAAAGGCTGAATAAGCAAACTCAGTAACGTTAAATAGCGACTTTTCAAAGATACTTTACCGGGCGCGCGCAATCGCCCAAGCACATCGGTTCCAAGAAATGAGAGCATCAAAGGTTTGCCAGAAAATGTGAGTAATGCCACCCAACCCGAAAGCACAAAATGTGCATGAACAACATCGTAGTTTCCGGCTTTGATATAGGCGCGCAAGCGAGGAACATTTTTTACATACTCCAAAACAGTTTTCCCCTTTATCAAAAAATAATCCAATTCAACTCCTTCTTTCTTCAACGATTCGCCTTGAGCAAAGATGAATGGAGCAATATTCATTTTTTTATTGTTGCCAGAGGAAACAAACAACACACGCATAACTATTTTGTTTTTAGATTAACGAAAAGTTTTTAGCTGAATTTCTTTTCTAACAAAATGGGCTACAATTCTTTGCATAAGTAAGCGTTACAATAGTTTAAAACTGGGTCTCTAAAAACTCTAAAATTCTCTCCGCAGTTTTACCATTCCAAAGCTCTGGCACTTCTGCACTTTTCCAAATACCTTTTTGTGCATCATCCAATAACGCTTTAACCCGATCTAAGCTCAAGCCAGTTACAACATTTGTACCAACAGTTTCTGTAATGGGTCTTTCTGTACTCTCGCGCATAGTAATGCAGGGTATCTGTAGTGCTGTAGTTTCCTCTTGCACACCCCCCGAATCAGTAATAACCAGCTTTGCATTACTCATTAGTTGTTGAAAATCTAAATAGCCTAATGGCTCCAAAACAATGATATCTGAAAGCAAATAACCTAATTCAAACTCGTGTATTTTTTTAAAAGTTCTTGGGTGAATTGGAAATACCACCTTTACTGAATTGGCTCTTTCGGCAAGCAACTCTAATATAGACTTCAAATTAGAAATATCATCAACATTGGATGGGCGGTGAAGCGTAACAAGAATATACTTTTGCTTTTCTATATCTAATGTTTGAAGAATTTCAGAATCTCTTTGTGCAATAGGCAGAAACTGTAAAAGTGTGTCAATCATAATATTCCCAACTCTAAATATCTTCTTTGAATCCACTCCTTCTCTAAGCAAATTTTCATCTGCATCTGCGGATGGCGTCAAATAGTAATCAGATAAAACATCTGTTACTAATCTGTTTATCTCTTCAGGCATTGCCCTATCAAAACTCCGCAAACCAGCTTCTAAATGAATTACTTTAATTCCGAGTTTTGCCGCAACGATACTACATGCCATGGTTGAATTAACATCGCCAACAACTATTATTGCATCTGGTTTTTCAGACAAACATACATCTTCAAACTTCACCATTATATCGGCTACTTGCCTTGCATGTGTATTCGACCCAACGCCTAAAAAAATATCTGGTTGCTTTATGTTTAACTCTTTAAAAAACAAATCAGACATTTTTTCATCATAATGCTGCCCTGTATGCAACAACAAAAATTGAATTTTATCATGCCCTTCAAGCAACTTTGATAATGGTGCAATTTTCATGAAATTTGGTCTGGCACCTACTACACCTATTAACTTCATAGCTTCACTACTTCACGGTTAAAAAAATCAATAATCCATTGATTAAAATCAATCTTTTCAGAAAGCATTACCTTTCTTCTTTGTTGGTAAGTTTCAATTTCAAAGCTATTATCAATCAAGTTTGTAATATAACTAATAATGCTATCCTCTTCCTCGGGCAAGAAACTTTTAGTTAATTGATACTTAAATTCTAATTCCTTTAAATACCCGATTTTTCTTGCAAATGTATTGATACGCACGGATGGCACTCCTAATACAGCAGCTTCGGCAGTCATGGTTTGCGAATCGCATATCACCATTGCTGAAAATGCCAAAACATGATGCATATCCCACGGGTCAATTTGATGAGTTTTGCTCTTTTCAATTGATTTTATTACAGTATAGCCACTAATAATTTGTTCTATTTTCTGCCATAGGTTTTCTGAAATTCCCTTTACACCAACATCGTGATGAGCCTCAAGCGCAGAAAAACGAGCGATAATAAACTTAAATGGCTCTAAGTTGTACTTTTTTAATACAGAAGAATCTGGCGTAAAGTTATTCGGATGTAAGTAAGCAAGTTCATGATATGATGGGTAGCTTACCCTTTTCTCTTTAAATGTTGAATACTCTAAACAATCAGGAATTACAATCTTATCAATAAATGGATAAGTCAACTTACAATACAACCCAACTATATCATCATCATCTTCAATAAAATTAAACGATTTCAATGCCGTAACTTTTGAAATATGTGCTGCTGAAAAAGATGTACCCGTTGTAAAAGCAACATCAAATTTATTTGCCAGTTGTAATTTCAATATTTTATAGTCCCTTGAAATGGCTTCTACTATCAAGTTAAACATTCCAACTTGCGCTTTTGAAATGCTTTCGAAAGCTATATTGTAATACTCCAATAATTTATTGGTTATATCCTTATCGCGGCTTACAACTTTGTATTCAACATTATTTTCCTTTAGGTACTGAATAAAATTCCTGAACAAATGTACGTGCGCAGGATGCAGCACCTCAATCAGTATTTTTTTTCCTTTCATTTTTTTTTTTTTTCTAATTGGTTTGCCAAAATTTTCTCAATCAACTTTCTGTTATTACTTATCATATCTGCCAAAATACCTACGAGAATAATTACAACGCCTATCAATATCAGCATCACCGAAATCAACAACGATTGTATTTTTCCGGAGCCGGATGCAGTAAAGTAATAATAGAAGAAACGCGCTATACCCAACACACCCGGAATGGTAAGCAAAGCACCCAACAGCGTAAATATTTTTAATGCACGGTAATGAGAGTAAACCCGAATAATGGTTGAAACTTGATTGACCAAAAAATGCGGAATGCTTTTGAACAAGCGCGAAACCCTCAACTTATCGTTGGTGCGAATTGGCACCGAAGCAATTGCAAAACGCTTATGCCCAAGTTGAATAAGACTTTCGGTGGTGTAAGAAAAGTTGGTTAATATATTCAAGTTGCAAGCAGCCTCTCTGCTAAATGCTCTAAAGCCACTTACAGCATCATCAATTTGCGTATTGGCCAATTTATTAGTTACTAAAGTGCCAAGCGATTGTAGCAAACGTTTACCTGCCGAAAAATGCGCAATATTACTTGTTTGTCTATCACCAACTACTACATCGGCTTCGTTGCGCAAAATTGGTTGTATCAATTTTTCAATATCGGCACCGAAATACTGATTGTCGCCATCAGTGTTCACAATAATATCGGCACCTTCCTTTAAGCATCGCTGAATACCCGCCTCAAATGCTCGTGCCAAGCCTCGGTTTTTAGAAAACGAAACTATATGATGAATTCCAAGTTGCTTTGCAACAGTTACAGTATTATCTGTACTTCCATCATCAATTATCAAATACTCAATAATATCAACCCCTTCGATTTGTTTTGGTAAATCGGCAAATGTAGCCGGAAGCGTAGCTTCCTCATTTAAGCAAGGTATTTGAATAATCAATTTCATCTTATTTCATTTACTTTTCTTTATGAAGTGCAGCATTATTATCTACGGAAAACCAAAACAAGACTCCAATAAATGCATTTATATAAACAATAAATTCACTTACATGAATATATCTTAGCTGAAAACGATTATGAATAAAGGGTAACAAAAAGAGCGAAGCCAAATGAATAATGGTAAGGCAAAGAATCAATATCCAAAAATCATTTTTGCATTTCAAGACAATTACTTGATAAAGTGCCATAAACACCACAACCCAAAAAGTGAAGTATATCAAATATGCAACCTTAATCTTATTGTAAATCTCATACAAAAGATGCACTAAAAACGTCCATTTATTCTTATTGTTTGATTCGTAATTAACTACGTTATTGTAAGTATCGTAATTGTCTATGGCATATCCTTCAAAAATAAACTTTGTCAATCCGGGTGCAAAAGTATCAACTGATTCACGACCATCAAACATTCTTAAGTCTTTGCTTTTATCCATTCGTTCAACCACAACTAAATCATAATTACTTGATTGTAGGGAATAGTAAAATGAAGGTTTAGAACTTGTAACATTAAAAAAGTATCTATCAAACATCTCAACTGTTGTTTCCTTTTTTGGAGCTATTTCAGTTAATTGCCTTGATGTTTTTTCCGACTTTAAAAATCTTTTCTGCACCCTACCTAACACCTTTTCTATTCGTTTTGAATCACCAAATGAAACTTGCCCCTTAAAAAGATAATTACCTAAAATATTAACCAAGATCAATCCTATCAAAGCAAGAAAAAAAGGCTTGAAATGAATCTTATTATATACTGAATAACATATTAGACCCAATGGAACAATTAGCATAATTATCCCATTGGGTCTAATCAGCATTAGAAACAAAACACTTGCGATTACTGTTAGAAAAGCGAGCAAATCTTTTCTACGAAAAAAGATTACAACACTACTAACAAGAAACAATAACCCTGATGTATAAAACGACTCCATGGTAAGTGCAACATTATGCCGAATGGTATGTGGTTGAATCACAAATACTATTAGTGCAAGAGCGGCTACCACTCCACCAAATCTTAGTAACGTTTTGAATTGATATATTAAAAAAACACCCGCGGCAACAAAAACGACACACTGCAAAAAAACTACATGAAGTATATTTCCACCACAATACTTTACCAGAAAAAGAAAAAGGGGATAACCCCACGGAAAATCGTGTGGTTGGTTAATCACCGGTAATTTGCCATCAAAAATTTCTTTGGCAAACCAGTAGTAATTAAACGAATCCATACTGATTGCCGGAACGGGAATGTAAAGAAAGAACGGTGCGTGAGTAAAAAACACTGCGAGTACAAAAAGCAATGCACCCAACCTCAAATCGTTCTTTTCAAAAAAGTTTACCAATCCCTGCTTATTCATCAATATAAAAACGTTGCAAATAAAGCATCTCTATTTGTTTTAGTGCAGAATATGGAAATTAATTTCAAACTACATTTTGCCCAAAACAAAAAAAGGATACAGCCCTGGCTGTATCCTTTTTAAATATTACCACTTCAGCAATATTAGAATTTCAAGATTTTAAACTCTGTTCTTCTGTTATCTTGATGTTCGGCATCCGAACAGTTCGATTTCACATCGCCTTCGCAAGCGCATTTGTTTACCAAGCGCGATTCGCCATAACCTGCGGCTACCAAGCGATTTTTGTTTACACCTCTGCCAATAATATACTTAACAGCAGCCTCGGCACGTTTGGTTGATAACTGGCGGTTGTATTCGGCAGTAGCGCGGCAATCGGTATGCGAACTCAACTCAATTTGCATTGTTGGGTTATCCAACAAAATTTTCACCAATTTATCTAACTCGCGTGCGGCATCAGGGCGAATGTTCCATTTATCTAAGTCGTAGTAAATATTTTCAACTTTGATGGCAACACCTTTTTTCACTTTTTCTAACTCCAAAGTTGCATAAACCGTAGAAGGTACTTTTTTACCAACTGTAGTAATCGTTGAAGACACCGTTAGGTAACGCACATTCGGGTCGTTTGGAATTTCCTTACTTCCTTCAATCCGGTAATTTGTATTTGGCTCGCCTTCAAAGAACGTTTTACCCTGTTCGTTTGTTTGCGCCTTTCTTGCCTCGTTGTTGTTCATATTCACAATACGAACATTTGCATCGGTTAGTGGCTCTTTGGTTTTCTTATCTATAACAGTGATTTCAATTTGAATACCACCACCTGCACGCGACATTGGAATTTGAACTGTAATAGGCAAATCTTGCGTTTGTGCTTCTACATCCGACTGTAAGTAACCTTCTTTTGTAGCAATAAACTTATAGCTTCTTCGTGGCAAACCCGGAAACTGCGAAGCTCCGTTTTTATCGCTCAAGCGCGCGCCTTTTTCTACTCTATTTTCGTAGGCTACTACACGCGCATCTTTAATTGGTTCTTTAGTTTCGGCATCAAATACTACTGTATTTATAACAATACCTTTGCGTGTAAACTTGTAGATATCGTCATCGCCAATGCCTCCGGGGCGGTTAGAAACAAAATATCCAAATTTATTATCCGGCTCTATGATGTAACCAAAATCGTCTTTGTTGCTATTGATTGGGTAGCCGAGGTTTTCAATGTTTGCCCATTTACCATTTACCAAGCGGGCACTGTAAACATCCAAACCACCTAAACCCACATGACCAGATGATGCAAAATACAAAGTGCTATCTTCTGCAATATAAGGGAACATTTCATCGCTTGCAGTATTGATATCTGCCCCTAAATTTTCTGGCACGCTCCACTCCCCTCCTATTTTACGGTATGAAACATATAAATCTACACCGCCTAATCCGCCAGGTTTATCGCTCGCAAAAAACAAGGTTTGTCCATCGGCAGTAAGTGTTGGGTGCGAAACAGAATACTCTTTGTTATTAAACGAAACAGGCTCGGTAAGTTCAGTTCCCCAACGTGCTTGATCGGGTAAGTAAACCATTCTGTAAATTTTCAACTTCACAGTTTTATCGGCACTTGTGTAGGGGCGATTTTTTTGATAGTTGCTACGAGTCAAATAGATCTCATCGCTTTTTTTATTGTAGCTCAAAGGACCTTCGTGGAATCGCCTGTTGGGTTGATTTCCTGAAACAAGGCTTGAACCAACAATGTTTCCGCTTCCATCATTTTCGGTTTCATACAACTGTAAGAATGGAGCATCGGTCCAATCGTCTTTTCTACCTACACCGCCTTCGGGCTTTTGCTTATTGCTGCAAAAAAACAATTTACCCTCTTTGTAAAATGCCGGACCAAAATCTGAAGCTTTTGAATTTACCGACAACAACTCAACACTATAAATGCCTCTATCTTTTGCCAGGTCTTTTACTTTATCCAAGCCATTCATTCGCTCGGCAACACTTTCATCTTTCGCCCCTGCATCCAAATATGCCTTGTAGTAAGGTTTTGCCTCGGCATACTTTTGATTGCTACGCAAAGCCTCGGCATAATAAAGTTTGTTTTCGGGTTTCAAACCAGCGTCATTAGCTGTTTTGGCATACCAAACTTCTGCATTTTCCCAATCGTTGAGCAAGCGGTAGCAATCGGCAATTTTTTGGCGCAAAGCAGAGTTGCCACTGTCTTTTTTCACCGCTCCGCCATAGTAGGTCAATGCAGTTTTAAAATCAAATCTTTTATAGTAAGAATCGCCAAGTTTTTCCTTAGCAGATTGGGCAACGGCAATGCTTGTAATTGCCATCATTGCCACTCCAAGTATCCATATCCTCTTGCTCATATTGAGAGTTTAGTCAATTTTTTAATTCTTTATCGTTAGAAGTATTTCACATAACGCGGGGTAACGAAACGTTTCTTGTTATATGAAAAATCGTAGCCCAGCATAATTTCATGTGTTCCGCTTTGGTATGGATTGGTTCTTGAAAGCGTAGCGTCATACGCATAACCTACACGGAACTGCGGGGTGATTTTTGCTTCTATCATACCAATAATTGATTCACCTCTCCAACGTTGATAGTCGCCTCCCAATCTCCATCCAGCGCCTACCCACAACCTGTCAATAAACAAAAAGTTTAAGTTGAAATCAAATTGTGGAAGGTTTCTTCTATTACCTTGAACATATTTCATCAAGAATGTTGGTTTCACTTTTACAATTGCGGCATCTTTACCAAAAACATAGCCTGCAGTCAATAAAAAGTGGTTGTATTGTTTTGCCACCTGCTCTCCTGCTGCTGCCAAACTGAACTTTCCGTTCAAGCTGTTTGGAATCAAATGCGGCACCGATGCTCCAATAAAATAGCGTTTTCCATAAACGTAAATTCCAAAGCCAACGTTGAATAATGGAAGATTTTGATTTACACTAAATAACTGATCGGTAGTAAATTGATCGGGCAATACAGCTTCGGAATTGCGCTGTTGATAATAGGTAAAGCCAGCTTGCACACCTAAACATATTCTCGACTTCTTTACTTTAATTCTATAAGAAAACGATGGCGTAACCGAAAACATATTCGTCAATCCCAATCTATCGTTCATGATTGTTGCTCCTAATGCGTATTGGTCGCGCTTAAATGGAGCGTGAATGCTTGCATTAAAAGTACGTGGCGCACCATCGAAACCAGCCCACTGGTGGCGGTAAATAGCTACCGTGCTTATTACTTCATGACTTCCGGCATAAGCCGGATTTAAAAACAAACCATTGAACATATACATACTGTACATGGCATCTTGCTGGGCAAATGCACCAACCGAAATCATGGCTGCTAAAAGTGTTGCATAAATCTTTCGCATAATATTGTTTTTGCGTTTAAAGTTTTAAAAAGGCATCCTCCTCACCAAAAGGAGGATGCCTGCATATTTATTTTATCTGTGAATCACTACAAACCTCGCCTCTCTTCTATTTGTACCATCGCTGTACTCGTAGATGTAGTAGTAGGTTCCATCAGGTACATTTGCACCCAACACATTCTTACCATCCCAGTTGTTTTGATAGTGCCCCTCGCTATACCAAACTTCATCACCCCAGCGGTTAAATACTCTCAGCCTTGCTTCAGGGAACTCCTCGTTACAGTTAATTGTAAACAAGTCATTTGCACCATCACCGTTTGGCGAGAACGCATTCGGGAATAAACAATCTACTGTTGTATCTACTACTGTAATACAAACTGTAGCTGTATCGCAAGAAATGATATTACCAACCACCACACATACTGAGTAAGTGAAGTTGTCTATTCCGGCAAAGTCAACATTTGGCAAGTATGTAATGGTGTTATCACCATTTACAGCAGCATTGCCATTTATTGGTTTCACCGAAAGCGTAACAATAGTATCATTTGCCACTGGCAACAAATCGTTGCTCAACACATTAAGTGTTACAGGTGTGTTGTTCTTCGTGCTATCGTTATCGCAAGGCTCATTGATAGCAGTAACCAGAGGTTTAACTCCAACATAAATAACAACTGTTGCAGTATCCTTCAATGTAGGTGTTCCTTTGTCGCACAACACATACGTGAAGCTATCTACACCGGTAAATCCTGCATTTGGCGTGTAAGTAACTGTTCCATCATTGTTATTCGATACAGTTCCATTTACAGGGCTGGCAAGCGGTACAGTGCATACTTCTATGCTATCACCATCAGGGTCGTAATCGTTGAAGACGATACCAACCACCACAGCTTTTGCACTGTCGGTGCCTGCTGCATCATTTACTGCAACAGGAGGATTTTGACCTTCAGGAACCGGAACAACAGTGTAGATAACAGTTACCGTATCGCAAAGCGTTCCAAAAGCACTATTGTCGCACAACACTACTGTAAAGGTGTCATTGCCAACATATCCATTACTTGGTGTGTATTCAAAACAGTTGTTGTTTGAATTAAATGTTACTGCTCCATGATCAACACCAGCTACACTTGTTACTAAAACCGAATCTCCGTCAGGATCAACGATGTTGATACAAGTTGTGTTTGGTGTATTAACATAGGTAGTATCGTAAACCAATGTAGGCTCTGCTACTGGTGGGTGATTTACGCAGCTATCTACAATAATCACGATGCCTGCACTTTGACACAACTTAGGTGTTCCGTCATCGCACACGGTGTAGTAAATAAAGTCAGTTCCCAAGAAATCAACCTGTGGTACATAACGAATTACATTTCCATTTGCTCTTACGGCCACACCATTGGTTGCTGTAGTGAAGGTATCTAACGACAACACTCCGCCATCCGGATCGCTATCATTTGCTAATGGATACAAATCTGCAATACTGTTTTTGCATACTTTAAATGTATCGGGGTTAGCAATTGGATACAAACCATTGCAAGGGAAACCGGTAATTTTAATTACCACAGTTCCAGTATCGCATTGGCCGCAATTATTGCAAACCGTATATTTCACCGTATCATTTTGCCCAATTGTAGAAGGACCGCCAGGGATGTAAACCAACTGACCGTTTCTGCCAACAAATGCAGAGCCGTGATTTGCTGAATCTACAATTGAAACAATACCACCAATGAAATTCACATCGTTGCTTGCAACATCTATGTTGCTGTGGCAATCGTAACCTACTGAGGCCACATCATCATTAGCAACAACCGGAGTTGGGCACAAACTTGAATCTACTTGAATTATCACCAGTGCTGAATCGCACAAGGTAGCGTTACCACAACGTGTACAAGCAATGTATTTTAATGTATCTAAACCAATAAAACCACTGTTTGGTGTGTAGGTTACTACATTGCCCGCAATAGTAGCAGTACCATTTTTAGGTCCTCTTAGAATTGACGCATTCAATGGCAATGGATTAGGATTGTTATCGTTAATCAATACACTAATTCCAATTGGCGTATTTACCTGCGTTAATCCATAATCTGTAAATGCTTCTACAGGGCTACAAACCGGCAATATCGTTATACTGATGTAAGCAGTATCGCCTCCGCAAATTCCTTCGCCTTTGTAGATAATGTAATCATTACCAAAGTAACCTGCATTTGGTTTATAGTAAACCTTATTGCCTATCACTTGAACTGTACCATGAGCAGGTTGTTGCTCAATGCTTACATTTAATGATACTCCATAGTCAATATCATTGTCCAAAACAGCTATCAATGTATCGGTATCTTGATACATAAATACTGAGTCGCCAATAACTTGCGGTGGAATACAAACAAATACATTGATGCTTACGCAAGCGGTATCTCTTGCACCCCATTGGTCAACCACCGAGTAACAGAATCCATCTGTGCCCACGAAATTACTATCAGGAGAGTAAGTAATGAACGGACGACAAGAATCACCATTCACATAAGTGTATGTTAATGAACCAAACAACGGCTGAGCAATAATTTCTGCAAGACAGAAACTATCTTTTTCAGGGTCGTAGTCATTCTCAAACACATTGATAGTTACTGGATTATTTAGCCCTGTAATGGTATCATCCGGCTCGGCAACCACACTGTTTGGTACATAAACCACCACCACTGCGGTGTCGCACAAACTTGGATTTCCATTATCGCAAATTGCATAGCAGAAAGTATCTGGTTGTAGTGCATTTGCTAATGGACCAGGTGTGTATGTTACAGTACCATTTTGGTTTACAACCACTGTACCACGCAACGGTGCACAAGGTAAGGTAGGTTGAAGTGTGATAGCATTTCCATCCGGATCGTTATCATTATTCACCACCGGAATTACAACAGCATTATCTCGAGGTGTTGTAGCATAATCGTTTACCGCTGTTGGTGGATTGTTGCTGTAACTTGGATTATCAACAATACAAATTACCACATCAGCAGTGTCAAAACCGCCTTTGCTGTCGGTAATTACATAAGTTAATGTATCGCAACCTTCAAAGTTTGGATTTGGCTGATAGCCAACATTGCCACCATTGATTCCAGAAACAACACCATTGTTTGGAAGGTCAATAATGGTTACAACCGAAATTGGGTCTCCATCCGGATCGAAATCATTTGCAAATACATTTACTGTAACACCAACACCTTTAGGAGTTGAGGCGTAATCGTTGTTTGCAACCGGAGGATTATTTGCTCCGCCAGTAGTTGTATCAATTACTGTTACAATTATCACACTTGTATCGCAAAGTGGAGTAACCGGGTAAGCAGCATTGTCGCAAACTACATAAGGAATTGAAATTTGCCCAACAAACCCGGTAGGCGGTGTTACCACAATTCCACCATTGGTTGTAACAGTAACTCCCGTACCCGGCACGCTTGGTGTGCCATAAGTGTAATCCATTGGGTCGCCATTCGGGTCGAAGGTAGCCGAAGTTACATTCACCGGAATTGGAGTATCCTTTTTAGTTACTACTCTTATTGTATCTGCAACAGGCGGCTCGTTGCGAGGCGTTACCGTAATAATTACAATGTTTGAATCGCAAGCATTGAATGGATCGCAAACCACCACACAAATGGTATCTGTTCCATGCCAATCGGTATTTGGTGTGTATAAGAAACAAGTATCGGTAACATGAGTAATAGTACCGTGAATACCAAAGCATGCAGTAGGTGTTACCACTAAATGGTCGGTATCGGCATCAAACACCGGAGGACAAATCACAATAAATGAATCCTCTGGAATGCTATCTATTACAATGGTAATGGTAGGTGTATCGTTAATTGAGCAAACTGACACTAACACAGATGCAGTGTCGCAATCTTTCAAACATTGAGTATTGCAAATAACATACGTAAACGAGTCGCTACCATTAAAGTTTGGTCTTGGCTCGTAACGAATCACGCCACCTTGCATCACAGTTGCTGTACCGTTAGCCGGAGCTGAATTCACAGCAAGTGAATTGTCATCACCCTCAGGGTCGCTATCATTTGCCAATACATCCCAGAAAGCAACCTCATCTTCACAAGTTTCAATCATATCATCGGCTGCAACAGGAGTTTGATTTACATGTACAAAAACAGTATCGTTTGCCGAAC